>DSBP01000170.1 GCA_011049465.1 bacterium
ATTGCTGAAAGAAGAAAAATACAATTATGGAGGTTAAAATGAAAAAAGGTTTTGTTGTTTTCCTGGTTTTGGCCGGTTTTGGATTGGTTTTGCTGAGCTGCGGGAAAAAGGATGAGCCCGCGTCTCCGTCATCGGACGGCTGTTCTTATGCTTTTGGGTATAATCTCAATGATGACAATATGGATTGGCAGGGAAACTATCTCGCGGGAAATGATTTTACGATGAGCGGTGATATGGTCATTAAGCGGCTGTCGCTGAAGGCCGCAAACGCGGGAAAAATCGCAATGGCCATATATGCTGACAACGGGTCAGGGGTGCCGGGCGCGCTTATTGCTGAGACCGGAGTTATAAACGGCCGCGCGGGATGGAACCATGCGGCAATACCGGAGGCAGCGCTTGAAAACGGCAGCAAGTATTGGCTCATCGCCATCAGCCAAAATACAAGTGTAATGACATCGAGAACTGCCGCCGGTATTGTCGGGGTATTCAAGAGTTATTTATGGGATGACGTGGAGGCTTTCGGAATTCCGTCGGATATAGGCGGCTGGACCGGATACGACAATGAAATGAAGATTTATGCGTCGGTGTGCGACTGAGGGGAGTTTTGTTAAGTATATATTTTATAATTAAGGCGGGAAAATGGCCGAGGACGGGATAAAATCATTCTGGCGGGAAACCGCGCAGGTGCTGAAGAGAGAGGGTGTCTTTGCCGCTGTTAAGAAAGTCAGGAGGGCGGCAAAGGAAGAGATCAGGATTCTCTTCAGGATAAAGTGCGTTGAAAAGGAATCACAGCTTGCGAAAAAATACTGCAAAGGCCGCGGGCTGGAAATCGGCGGTGCGGCACACAACCCTTTTAACCTGGATACGCTGAATGTGGACTATACATCCGAACTGAATGAATTTAAGCGCATGGAAATCAGAAAATGCTTCAGGCATCTTCCTGTGGATATCGTGGCGCCCAGGGACAACATACCGCTTCCGGACGAATCGCAGGATTTCATAGTGAGCTCGCATGTGCTGGAGCATTTTTTCGACCCCATGAAAACGCTTATGGAATGGGAGAGGCTCATAAAAAAGGGCGGGGTAATATTTATGATAATCCCGCACAGGGACAGGACGTTTGACAGCGGCAGGGAACGCACAACACTGCGCGAGCTGATAGACAGGCATGAAGGAAGGGCGGAGGAAAGGCCCAGCCCGAACAATCATCACAGCGTTTGGATCACGGAAGACGTGGCCGAACTTGTGGAGTATATGAATAAACGCGGATATTTCAAAACCCCTTTAATAATAGCAGAGGCGCAAGATGTAGACGATAAAGCCGGAAACGGATTTACCGTGGTGCTGGCCAAAGAGCATTCGCGGCAGGAAAAGCGGATGTAGCGGGTACGGGATTATTGTTTAATTGTATGAGCTTCGGCGGACAAGCGGCTTGCGGTTTCTTCAAAAAACATGTTAAGATTAAGTTGTAATATCTTGGTTTTATCGGTGTTTTACAGCAGCCCCTTTAGCGCTGCTGCTTCAACGTTTTTAAGAGAGAAAGGAAGGGGACGTGGCTGACAGGGCCGTTACATTTGAGACAAAGGTATGGGAAGGCGACTGGCGTTTTGTACTATGCACAGGCCGCCTGGAAAAGATGATAAAGAGCTTAAACTACGGGTTTAATGAAAAAATACTTTACATAAATAACGTAAAGGACAGGGCTCGGGTGGGAAGGGCCGCGGAAAAAAAGAGGCGGCGCGGTGTTATTGATTCGTATGTTTTTGTGGAGGACATGGCGCCTGATACGCTCGCGCATTTTAATATGACTCAGGAGGATTTTAAGGGCGGTTACTATTATTCGATACAGGAGCTGACGGGCATACTGAACTGCCGCACAAAATACCTGCTTCATATGGCGGGCGACGCTATGGTTTCAAACAGGGAAAAATGGATAGATATGTCAATTGACAGGATGGAAAAGGACCCGTCCATATTCGCCGCCAACCCCAACGGCGACCCGCAGGATGTAATGCAGAACCTCGTGGAGGAGGAAGAGGATTTTTACAGGGGGTTCGGGTTTTCGGACCAGTGCTACCTGATACGCGCGGATGATTATAAAAAGCACATATATAATGAAACACACGAGGCGTCCAAAAGGTTTCCGAGGTACGGCGGGGAGCTCTTTGAAAAGAGGGTGGATTCATACATGCGCAATCACGGCTTATACAGGCTAACCTCCAAAAAAGCGCTGTATAAGCACAGGAACTTTCCTGCGGACAGAGTGCGGCGGGCAATACTTTACATAACGGGCATAAACCTTAAAAAGGGGGGGAATATAAAGGAGTGAAGCCGGGAAAGCAGGCAACGGCGGAAGTTTATATTTGATATTTTATATTGTATAGTGAAGGAAAGAACGAGCTGAACAGTTAAAACTGAAAGCTGAAAGTTAAGGAGCGCGGGACAAAGGGTTTGAGCAGGTTTTGAATTGAGTTGTCCGGTTTAACGCAGCCGCGGACTTTGAACCCTGAGTCTGTCGAAGGGAGTCCGCGGTATTTGATTTGCGCGAAATTATTCGCTTAGACAGGGTTCATCCCACGTCTAAGCGTCTTGTAATTCGGGGATTGTTCAATTTGCAGATGATGATTTTCGTAAATGTACTTGACAAATCAGGGCATTTTTTGTAAAGTTAGTAACTACTTACTTACAAAGGACGCGCGGATGAGAAAAACAGAGAAACAAAAAAGGATGCCTGCGGAAAAGCGCAGGATACAGATAATGGAAGAGATGCTTGAGCTTGCCGCCAAAAAGGGGCTTGACGGCACGAAGACAAGGGACATCGCGGCTGCCTGCGGCATATCTGAGGCGGCCGTATTTAAATTATTCAGGTCAAAACATGAGATTTTTATGGCGGGACTGGAATACAAGTTCGGCGGCGCGAAGCGGGAGCTGATAAAAAAGATAAACTTTGACCCCGAAAGGCCGGAAATCGCGCTAAAGGTATTTGCCAATGACATGTTTGAGATAATGGAAAAAAATGAGAGTCTGGCAAAGGTGATGATTCTTACTATTATAGAACACCCCGAGTACATCATGCGCCACATCAGGAAGAGCGCGATACAGGAGAGAAAGATTATTGTAAATGCGGTAAAAGCGGGCATAACATCGGGCCTCTATAAAAAACTTGATTTGGAGACGGTTGCCACGCTTGTGCCAATCGCGCTGATAGGCACAATAGTAACAAGGCTTATTATCAGGGGCAAAAAACCGGGTAAAAAAGAGAGGCAGAGAATAATAGATGATTTAATAGAGGTGTATTTGCACGGAGTCATGAAAAACAGGGGCGGCAACAGATGAAAATACGGATAAAAACGGTTATAGCGGTTTTTTTTCTCCTGTTTATTGCGCTTCCTTCCGCGGCCTCGGATGCGGATGCGGTAAAACTCAGCCTTGAGGCAGCGGTTAATCTGGCGCTTGAAAAAAACGAAACTTTAAGAAGTGAGCGGCAGAAGGTGCTCGCCGCAGAGGAGATTGTCAAGAGCACTGTGGCGGGATTCCTGCCGCAGATCAAGGCCTCCATTGACTGGAAGCGCTATTACGAAAAGCCGGTAATGGAATTTGACATGTCAGAGATGGGAGCGATGTTCGCTCCGCTGTTCGGAGCACTGGGCCAGCCCGCTCCGGATATAGGAATTATGCAAATAAGCCCGGTAAAGGAATTTGAGGCGTCATTCGGGCTGACGCTTACGCAGCCGATTTTCCTGGGCGGCAAGATGGCGCTCGGCATCTACCTCTCCAGCCTGGCTGAAAAGACGCAGAGGACCGCCTATAAAAACTTTGAGAATGAAATAAGGTATTATACGAAAGTATCATACATGAACGCGCTTTTGAGCCGCGACGTGTATGAGCTCACCCGCTCCTCGTATAATAAGGCGCTGAAGAACAGGGATGTTGTTAGGAAAGGCGGGGTATCGGGCAGGATGTCAAGAATGGAAAACATAAGGATGGAAGCTGACATTGCGATGAAAAAGCCGAGAATGCTGGAGGCCCGGATGAACCATGAAACGGCCCTGAGGAACTTAAGCCGGCTCACGGGCATTGACATCGAAGCGAAAATCGAGCTGACAGGCAGGATGCCTGAGGAGTTTCCGGAGTATGACAAAAACCTGCTCAGGCAGAAACTTCGCGAAAACAACCTCATGATAAAAATAATGAAAAATACGGTTGCGTTGTATGACAGCCTTCTGACGCTTGAGAGGACAAAATACCTTCCTGATATATACGGCTTCGCGTCTTATCAGTACGCGGGCGGAAACGGAAGCAATATGTTCATCGGCGCTGAAAATGTGAACAGGACGGTTCTCGTGGGAATAAAGGCGGAATACGGCCTGTTCACAAGCGGTAAAAGGCTCTTTGACAACAGCAGGGCAGAACGTGAGCTTGCCGGGAAAAAAATTGAGCTTGAGAAGACGGCCAATGACCTTGAGTTTGAGCTTGAAAAAGCGCTTCACGAATACTCAAGGCTTAAGGAGACATACAGGGAGCTGATATACTCGGAAAAGCTTGTAAAGGAGGCGTACAGTGCCGTGCATGAGATGTTTGAGGCGGGGCTGGTTACCATCAATGACCTGAATGACGCTGAAAACAATCACGATGAGATGGTCAAGGGCAAAAAGAGGGCGCTCTTCGGGATTAATGAGGTGCTCGCCAGGATAGACAAGCTTACCGCCGGCGGTGACGGCAAATGAGGAAAACATTCATTCTGCTGGTTCTGGTATTAGCGGCATCCATCGCGGGCCGCATTATGTTCCTTGAGGCTGAAAAAAAGAGAGAGACAATAAGCGTTGAGAATATATGGAGGGCAGAGGGCAGGCCCGTTGATGTTTTTACCGCTAAAAAAGGGAGCCTTGAGCTTTACACGCTTGTCTCAGGCATACATGAGGGCGGCAGGATAAAGGTTGACATTGCCCCGGACAAAGCTGTTCTGATAAGGCCCGGCCGGGGGTTTACCGCTGAGCCGGGCATAAGCGGCACGGTTGTAAAGGTTTCTGCGGCGCCTTCCCGGATATCCGGGCTGCATTCCGCGGAGCTTAAGGTTGAAAGCGGCAGCGCGGCCCCGGGGCAGATAATAAGGCCGCGGATAAAAACAGGCGTCATTGAGAACACGGTGCTTGTGCTGAATGGCTGCGTTGTTGACGGCCGTTATATATGGGTCAATGATGAAGGGGTGCTGCGGAAAAGAAAGGCGGCCGTAAAGGCGCGAAATGACAGGTACACGGCCGTAAGCGGGGGAATAGAGGCGGGGGAGCGGGCTGTTGTCTATTACGGCGAAGCCTTTACAGAGGGCGAAAAAGCAAGAACGCATAAAGAAGCGGGTGAATGACAATGCTTGAGCGGCTGATAAAAAACCCCATAACAACTTCGGTCTTTGTGCTCTTTTTTGTCATCCTTGGAATTGTCTCGATGACAGATATGGTAATACAGCACAAGCCAGATATAGATTTTCCAATGGCAAGCATTCAGGTTGTGTATCCGGGAGCATCATCCTCTGACATAGAAAATCAGGTTGTAAAAAAGATAGAAAACGCCGTATCCGAGGCGTCTGATATTGAGGACATAATCTCATACGCCAATGAAAACTACGGGCTTGTGCTTGTGAAATTCTCGCTTGAATCCGACCCTGACGTAAAAGCCGTGGAGATAAAGGACAGGGTTGAGGCGATAATAAAAGAACTTCCTGAGGGCGCTGAAAAGCCAGTTATATCAAAATTCAATATTCTGTCCGAGCCGATTGCCGTTCTTGCCCTGTATGGCGCTGATGACGAGGCGGCCATGCATGAGTTTGCCGAAAAAACCATAAAGGACAGGATGGCTGTCATAGACGGCGTGGCCAATGTGCGGGTTGAAGGCGGCAGGGAGCGGCAGATAAACATAGAACTTGATAGCGGCCTTATGCGCGCGAACTATACCGCGATAACAGACGTAATAAGGGCCGTGTCGTATAAGAACTTAAACATGCCGGGCGGCTCAATTACACGGGGCACAAAAAAGGTAAACGTAAGGCTTGTCGGCGAGTACGGCTCAATAGAGGAGATAAAAAACACGGATGTGATAACCTCTGAGGGTGCGGCAATAAAGCTGTCCGCTATCGCCGAAGTAAAGGACGGTTACGGGGAGGCGGAGGCAATAAGCGGTTATAACGGGAAAAAAGCGGTTGCGGTCAGGGTTATAGGCCAAAAAAACGGTGATGAGGTATTGATAAGCCGCAGGGTCCTTAATGAGGCCGAAGCGCTTAAAAAAAACCTGCCTGAAGGAATGAGCCTTGATGTTGTAACCGAAAAGGGAAGCGTTATCCTGTCGGAGACAATGATTACCTTCAGGAACATTATACTGGGAATGGCGCTTGCTTTCATATTCTTGTATCTTATACTCGCGGACATAAGGGCCGCGTTAATCGCGTCCATAGTCATACCCACATCAATACTGTCCACGTTCTTTCTTATTGACAAGTCCGGATTCACAATCAATATCATGACGCTTATGGCCTTTGTGACCGCGCTGGGAACATTAATAGCGAACGCCCTTGTTGTCATTGAAAATGTATCCGTACACATTGAAAGAGGGGACGACAGGATAAAGGCCGCTGTCAACGGCACAAAAGAGGTCGCTGTATCGGTCTTGGCGGCCGCGGGCACAAACCTTGTTGTCTTTACGCCGATTGCGTTTGTCGGCGGGATAATAGGAAAGTTTCTGGCGCAGTTCGGGCTGACGGTTGTTTACGTGAGCCTCTTTTCCCTGATCGCGTCGTTTACGCTTACGCCCATGCTTTGCGCCTTGTTTCTCCGGCCCGGAGAAAAAAACAAAAAGGGCGCGTTCGCGGGAGCGGTGTCAAAACGGGCGCATATCATACTTGACGCGATGGTGGAAAAGTATAAGGCAGTATTTGACTGGGCCTTCGCGCACAGATGGAAGGCAATGGCAATTACGGGAGTTTTGGCCGCGGGTTCGCTGTTTGTCATGCCTTATATAAGCGGCGATTTTCTTCCGCACAAGGACAGCTCCCGCCTTTCGATAAGCGTAAAGGCCGTGCCCGGCACATCTGTTGAGCGCACGGCCGCGATAATGGATGAAATTTCGGAATATGTAAAGACAATTCCCGAGGTCAGGGATATCGCTTACACGGCAGGGGGAAACAAAAGCTATACGGCAGCGGCTGTTGTTACGCTTGTGAAGCCGGAACAAAGAAAAAAGAGCGATAAAGAGATAATAAACGATATTACGCCTTTTGCCGCGATGATTCCCGGGGCCGAGATAGCGGTATCCGCCCATAATGACCTTGCCGGCGACCATGAATATGACATCTCCTTCCATGTTTACGGCATTGAATACGAAAAGATAAAAATGTACGCGGACAGGATAGAGGCAGTGCTCAAAGAGCAGGGCTATTTCAGGACCCTTGAGAGGTCGGATGAGCTTCCCTCGCGGGAAATACGGTTTGTGCCGGATGAAAAAAAGATGAAAAATTACGGCGTGATGAACGCGCAGGCAGGCATGGTTCTGCGTTCCGCGCTCCATGGCAATGATTCGGCCGTATACAGGGAAGCGGGAGAGGAGTACAGGATAAATATCTCCCTCGCTGATGACTATAAGCGGGCCGCGGAAGACATAGGCAATATCCAGATAATATCAAAGAAGGGGCTCATGCCGCTGCGCGAGCTGGGCAGTATCAGCGAGGCGGACACAGAGCCCGTGATAAAGCGGCACAATAAGAGCAGGGTGATACAGTTTGACGGCTACCTTTACAAGGGGTCGCAGACCGAGGTGCAGAGGTTCCTTGAGGCGAGGGCCGGGGAGATGGGCTTTGAAAGAGGGTACGGAATAAAATATGTGGGAATGACCGAGATGATGATAGATTCAATGAAATCAATAATGAAGGCCATGCTTATAGCGATAATCCTGACATTTATGCTTCTCGCTGCCATTTTAAATTCGCTGAAAACCCCGCTCGCGATTGCCGTGTCCGTGATTACGTCATTTGTTACCGTGGGTTATTTCCTGTTTTTTACAAGGTTCGGCATAAACCTCGGCTCAATGGTCGCGTCCATAATGATGGTCGGCCTTGCTGTCAACAACTCCATACTCCTGCTTGATTACACCATACACAAGCTGAGGGAAGGCATGGCAGTGAGAAAGGCGCTGTGGGAGGGGGTAAAGGCGAGGTTCAGGATAATACTTGTCACAACTGCGGCTGTTATGGCGGGCGTTTCGCCGGCACTTTTTGACTCTGACCTTACAAGGTCGTCAATGGCAGCTGTTATCATGGGCGGCATGATAGGCTCGTGGATATTTACCTTTTTCCTGACGCCGGTTATTTTTGAGATGATGGGCTGCCACAAGGGGATGGGAAGGGAAAAGAGCTGAAGTATTGTCAGTTATATTTGTTCATCACGAAAAAATCATTGCCCTCGGCGTCGTTGATGACTATCGCGTAAAAGTCCTTAACCTCAAGGCGGTAAATGGCCTCGGGCCCCAGTTCGGGAAAGGCTATTATTTCTGATGACAATACATGCCGCGCGTATTCGGCGCCAAGGCCGCCCAGCGCGGAAAAATAGACAGCTCTGTGTTTCGTGATGGCGTCCTTGACCGCGACAGAGCGCTCGCCTTTTCCTATCATGCCCTTTAACCCGTGTTCGAGCAGAAGAGGCGTATATGAGTCCATTCTTGACGAGGTTGTCGGGCCGCACGAGCCTATGACATTTCCCTCTTTGGCGGGCGTGGGGCCGCAGTAATAAACAATCTGGTTCTTGAGGTTGAAGGGAGGTTTTTGCCCTTTTTTAAGCATATCGGCCACTCTGGCATGGGCCGCGTCGCGCATTGTATAAATAACGCCTGATATTAAAACCTCATCCCCGGTTTTCAGTTCCTCTATAATATCCTGTGTGAGCGGGGCCGTAACCTTTTTCAATTGCATTCTCCTTATATTGTTATTGTTTTATGCCTTGCGCTGTGGCACTGGATGTTTACTGCCACGGGCAGGCTCGCGATGTGGCAGGCGTGCGTCTCGACTTTTACGGCGAGCGCTGTTGTCTTTCCGCCGAAACCAAGCGGCCCGATATTGAGGCTGTTTATCTTTTCAAGCAGGATCTTCTCGAGCCGCGCCGCGTTTTTATCCCTTGTGTTCTTGTCGCCAATATCCCTGAGAAGCGCTTTTTTGGCGAGAAGCGGCGCTGTCTCGAAATTACCGCCTATGCCGGCGCCCACAACAAACGGTGGGCAGGCCGAGGCGCCTGCTTTTCTTACGGTGTCAATTACAAACTCTATTATGCCTTCCTCGCCGTCAGCAGGGGAGAGCATCTTCAGGGCGGATTTATTCTCCGCGCCCGCGCCCTTTGCCATGAGCGAGAGCTTAAGCCCTGAGCCTTTGACAAGCGCGATGTGTATTATTGCGGGTGTGTTGGTTCCTGTGTTGCCGCGTGTTACCGGGTTGGCTGTTGACTTTCTCAGCCCGCCTTTTTTATAACCCGTTTCAACGCCTTTGTTTATCGCGGCATATATGTCGCCGTCTATGGTTATGCCCGATCCGATTTCCGCGAAGACAACAGCTATGCCCGTGTCCTGGCACAGTGGATAAACCCCCTTCTTGGCCAGTTTGTGATTTTCAACAATCTTATAAAGGATACCCTTGGCTTTTTTTGATTTTTCGTTTTCAGCCGCTTCCTTAAGCGCTTTCAAGGCATCATAAGGAAGATAGTGGTTGGCGGAGAGTACAAGCGATTCGACAGCTTCTGAAATCTTTTTTTCCGTAATAACCCTCATGGGCCACCTCGGCCATAAGCCGCTGAAAAACGCGCCTTACAGCATCCCCTTGATTTTTGTTATCTGTTCCTTTATGGCCGCGGCAGAGTCGTATAACGCGCGGCCCTCCTCGTGGGTGAGCTTGATGTCAACGACAGCGTCCGCGCCTTTTTTGGACAGCTTTACAGGGAGCCCGATGAAAAGGTCATCAAGGCCGTAAAATCCGTCGGCATAGACAGAGCAGGGAAGAAGCGCGTTTTCGTCTTTTACTATTGCTTCCATCATCCTGACGGTTGAGGCTGCGGGCGCGTAATAAGCGCTCCCTGTCTTCAGCAGGGAAACAATCTCAGCTCCGCCGTTTCTTGCCCTGTCAGAGAGTATTTTTATGTCCTCCGCGGGAATGACGCTGCTGATATCAAGTCTGTTTATTTTTGTGTGCGAAATAAGAGGCACCATTGTGTCGCCGTGCGAGCCCAGAATCATTGACGATATTGCCTTTGATTTTGCGCCTGTCTTTGACTGTATGAAGTGGTAAAAACGGTATGTGTCAAGGATGCCCGCCATGCCCAAAACGCGCGATCGGGGAAAGCCCGTTACCCTGTAGGCGGTGTAAGCCATCAGGTCAAGCGGGTTTGATACCACTATTACAACAGGCTCCTTCGGGGAATCCTTTATTTTCAGAGAGATGGATTTTATTATCTCGAAGTTTTTGACAAGCAGGTCATCGCGGCTCATGCCCGGCTTGCGGGCAAGTCCGGCTGTTATTACTATAATGTCTGAGGCCTTTATCCTCTCGTAATCATCCCCGCCCTCAACCGAAACGTCCGCGCCAAAGAGGTACTTTGACTGGTTGAGGTCAATGGCCTTGCCTTTTGCCATATCGGGTTCTATGTCAAGAAGATAGATGTCGCCCAGGTTTTTCATCAGCGCTATATGCGCTGTTGTGGCGCCCACGTTTCCCGCGCCGATTATTCCGATTTTCATTTTTTTCTCTCCGGGTATATTCATTACAGGTTCTCTATTATCTTGTCAGCGTATTGGGAGCATGAAACCTCTGCGGCGCCTTCCATCTGGCGCGCAAGGTCATAAGTGACTGTTTTTTGCGCGATTGTCTTTTCAATGCCCGCCGTAATAAGCGCGGCTGCCTCGTTCCACCCCATATGCTCAAGCATCATGACCCCGCTTAAGATTACAGAGGATGGGTTAACCTTGTCAAGGCCGGCGTATTTCGGGGCAGTGCCGTGCGTTGCCTCAAATAGCGCGTATTTTCCGATATTCGCGCCGGGCGCCATTCCGAGGCCGCCAACCTGCGCTGCTGCCGCGTCAGAGAGGTAATCGCCGTTTAAGTTCGGCGTTACTATTACGTCGTATTCGTCCGGCCTTAAAAGAATCTGCTGGAACATCGCGTCCGCTATGCGGTCTTTTATGATTATTTTTCCGTCAGCGGACGCGCCCGCCCATATTTCGGATTCCTTTACAATCTTATCCCTGAAATTTTCCTCAGCCTCTTTGTAGCACCATTTTGAGAAGGCGCCTTCGGTGAATTTCATTATATTGCCCTTGTGGACTATTGTGACGCTCTTTTTGCTGTTTTTTACCGCGAAGTTAAGCGCCATTCTCATCAGGCGCCTTGTGCCGAATTCGCTTATGGGTTTTATGCCGATGCCGCTCTCCGATATGATTGACTTGTTGAAATTCTCATTTAAAAAAGTGATGACTTTTCTTGCCTCAACAGAACCCGCTTCCCACTCTATGCCCGCGTAAACATCCTCGGTGTTCTCCCTGAATATGACAATGTTGAGTTTTTCGGGCTCCTTGACAGGGGAGCCGACGCCCTGAAAATACCTGACGGGCCTCACGCAGGCAAAGAGGTCGAGCTTCTGCCTGAGCGTCACGTTCAGGCTTCTTATGCCGCCGCCGACAGGCGTGGTAAGCGGCCCCTTAATCGCCACTCCGTATTCCTTTATGGCGCTTATGGTATCATCGGGCAGGTAGGAGCCTGTCGCGCTTTTTGCCTTTTCTCCGGCGAGTATCTCTTTCCATTCTATTTTTTTCGCGCCGTTATAAGCCTTCTCCACTGCCGCGTCAAAGACCCTGACAGAAGCCTTCCAGATATCAGGGCCTATTCCGTCGCCCTCGATATAGCAGACATACGGGTTGTCAGGAACGGTTATTCCATCTTCTGTTACGGTTATTTTCTCAGCCATTAATCACCTCTATATAATGAATTCACCCCGCAGAACCCTGTGGGGATATATCATAATAACAGTAATATAGTGGAGTGTCAAATAAAAATAATTCCTGTCCGCGCCTGAAAAAATTCATGATTCATGGTTCGTATTCCTGATTAACGCGTAAATCCCGGCAGGTGTTGTTTTAAAATTTCAACTTTCAGATGCCGTATTTGATGCTGCCCGCCCCGTCCTGCGATAGTGGTGTTAAGGCAAGGGTTATTTTGTAATCGTATTAACTTTAAAATTTCGACTTTTAGTTGCCGTATTCATCTCCGTTTAAGCGTTTTGCTTTGTTGTGAAAGTACTTGTAGGCGCGGACTTCAGTCCGCGGTATTTGAAATGCGCGCGAACTGAAGTTCGCGGCTACAAGGACTAAATCATACGTTGAGCTCTTAATATGAATAAGAATTAAGAATGGCAAATAGTTATTAGTGTTTAATGCTACCCACCCCGTCCTGCGTCAGTATGTGTTAGGGCAATGGTTGTTCAGCAGCCCGCAAAAAACAAGGATTAAAAACCGTGATGCGTCGTTTTTGTAGGGGCGATTCACGAATCGCCCAAGCGTCTTGTATTTTGGGGTTTGTATTAACTTGCATAGCTGTTTTTGCAGGGTTTTAAGTTTGGCACTAACTTGCAAATTGCAAATTTAAACTGTTTCATCGGCTATCGATTTTAGTTGATTTTTAGGATAAAATTTAATATAGTTAAATTATAATATCTCAGGAGGCGGGAATTGAAGGAAAAGGCCCTGGAAGTGCTTAAGAAATGCCGTGAAGACCTGAAAATTGTCTGTTTTAAAAGGATACTTGTTTTAACCGGGCTTGTGGCCGTGGTTACTTCTGTGGCATTTCTCTCTGTCCTTATGAGCGCCCGTGACAGCGTGGCGCATATACCCGTAAAACTTGATGTTTTCGAAGACATATTAAAGAGCAAGGGACAGAACATCGAGGCTATTGACAGCGACAGGTTTACCGAGATATCAAAGCGCGATAAGGAACTGGCGCACGTGTTTTTAAGGCGGAATTTTCTCGGCCGCGTGGATTATACGCTTTACAGGGTGAAGCAGGGGGAGAATTTCTGGGGCATAGCAAAGAGGTTTGGGGTAAGCATAGACACCATAATAGGCGCGAACCCGGATTTAAAGAGCCTTACGGCTTATGTTAACCAGGAAATAATTGTAATGACAAAAAGGGGTGTTATACACGAAGTTAAGGACAGGGAAGAAAACCTTGAGCTTTTATCCGAGCTGTATCGGGTGGATATTGAGAGGATAAAGCAGTCAAATGACCTGTCAAAAGGAAAGGGCGAGATAAGGCTTGGCGATGTAATATTCATTCCGGGCGCGAAGCCTGTTTACATGCACGAGGACCTTAAGAATTTCTACGCGCGGCGCTCAATGTTCCGCTCGCCTATGTCAGGAACATATACATCGCTCTTTGGCGAGAGGCGGCATCCTGTGACAGGAGAGAGGTCATTTCATGACGCCGTGGACATCAGGGCAAAAATAGGGACATGGGTCGGCGCGGCAGCTGAGGGCACGGTTACATACGCGGGATGGCTCGGAAACCTGGGTTATACCGTCAAGATAAGGCACAAAGACGGATACGAGTCATTATACGCCCACCTGAGCAAGATATATGTAAAGCCGGGAGAAAAGGTGCATCAGGGCAAGCTTATTGCGAAGACCGGAAACTCGGGCAGGACAACCGGCCCGCATCTTCATTTCGCGATCTATCACAAGGGAAAGGCAAAAAATCCGCTGAACTACCTGTGGTAGGGCTGAAACTGAAAAGTTAAGGGCGTAAATGTGGTAAATGTAGGCGCGGACTTTAGTCCGCGGTAGTTAAAAGCCGGCGCGAACTGAAGTTCGCGGCTACAAAGTATGTTTAAAATTTAAAACCAAGGCAAAATATTGAAAACAACCGTGAAGATTAAACCTGAAGCCACAACATGCGCGCGGCAATAGCTTATCCTCCTGTTTTTCGGGGCGGGAAAAGGCCCCTGCTCGGGCAAAACCGCCAGTTCAAATACACCCATTCAAAAGAGATAAAGATATTTCCGCTTGTGCCGGCTCACGCGGCGACAAGCCTGCGGGCAGCCGGACACGAGGTTCTCTGGCTTGACGGGATAAATAATGAAAATTTAAATTATGAGGCGGAAATCGCGAAGCCGGCCCCGGAAATAATACTGCTGGAGACAAAGGCCCCTGTCCTTAAAAAACATTGGGAGTATATTGGCTCCGCGAAATTAAAGATGCCGAAATGTAAATTTGTTTTAGCCGGCGACCATGCCTCCTTTTTTCCCGGAGAGTCAATGAAAAATTCATCCGTTGATTATGTCATAACGGGCGGTGATTATGACGCGGCTTTTACGGCGCTCTGCGGCCATCTTGAGGGCAGGGGCGAAATGCCGCCGGGAGTATGGTACAGGGAAAACGGGGAGATAAAAAATTCCGGCAGGCCTGTCATGGTTGAAAACCTTGATGAGCTCCCTTTTATAGACAGGGAGCTTACCCGCTGGAAGGATTACGGCGAAGCATATCTTTACAGGCCCTGCGCGTATATTCTTACCGGCAGGGGCTGCGGCAGGGAAGGAAAGGAGACCGGCGGGGTGTGCACTTTTTGCGTGTGGCAGCACGCCTTCTGGGAAAAAAAGGCGCGGCTGCGCTCGCCTGCCAATGTCGCGGAAGAGATTGAGATGCTTGTGAAAAAATACGGGGTTTACGAGGTTTTTGACGACAATGAGTCGGGCGCTGTCTGGTCAACGGCGTGGCTTGAGCGTTTTGTTGTGGAGGTTGAAAAGAGGGGGTTAAAGGGCGGATTTGTAATCTCGTCAAACGCGCGCGCCGAGAACCTGACAGAGGAAAAATGCCGCCTGATGAAGAGGGCGGGCTACAGGCTGCTGAAGGTGGGGCTTGAATCAGCGTCAAACGCGACGCTTAAGAGGATAGGAAAACTTGAGTCAATCGGGGAGATAAAGGAAAATATCAAGCGCGCGAAGGATTACGGGTTCCGCGTGCTGCTTACGATGATGGTGGGTTATCCGTGGGAGACAGAAGCTGATGTGAAGGGGACCTATGAGGCGGCAAAGGAACTTATGCTCTATAAAATCCGCTTCGGCGATTCGCTTCAGGCGTCAATTGTGACGCCGTACCCGGGCACGCCGCTTTACCGCGACGCGCAGAAGAACGGCTGGCTCACTGAGGCCGCGGCTGATTATGAGAATTTTGACATGGAGCATGATATTTTAAAATCCAATTATAATAATGAATACTGGTGCAGGAAAATGTGGAACATACACAAGCACCCGCTCTTTTTGCTCAGGAGCCTGATAAGCGTGCGCGGCCCGCGCGACATAGCGCTGGCGTTGAGGGGAGTGAAATCGCTTCTGGGGCATACGAAGGACTATTGAGAACAATTGAAAATTGAAAACTGAAAGCTGAAAATTAAGGCAAGGGCGGGAATTCAACTAAAATCAGAAAACCTGAAGTTAAGCCATGTGTTGCGGCCTTAATAGGAATAAGAATATGAATCAGGAATTGGTTTTTAACCGGGCCTTCCAGTCCGCTATTGCGCGGGGATGTGAAGAGTAGTATAATCCAATAAAACAGCAAAAAGGAGCGATGGTGAAACTTAAGGTAATGCTCGTCAACCCGCCGCGGGTTGGCGGTTATCCTGTGGTGCGGGAGGAGCGGTTTGAGCACAGGGATATGGGCTCTGTCTATCCGCCCCTTTCCTTATTATATATGGCGGCTGTGCTTGAGCGCGATGAGCGGCTGGAGATAAGGCTCGTTGACGCCAACGGGTTTAACCTTTCGCCCAATGATGTGAGGGCCGGGATAATAAAATTCTCCCCTGATATTGTGATCGCGCGATGCGGTTTTGACACGCAAAAAGAGGACTGCGCGGCACTGGCAGCCGCGAAAGACCTGGGCGCGCTAATCGTCCTGCGAAACAAAATTATCGCAGGCACCCCGCACATAAGGGACGCGCTATTAAAAGAGGGGTGCGCCGATGTGTTTATTGATTCCGAGCCTGAGGCGGTTTTGCCGGGGCTTATGGACGCGGCCTGCGCGGAGAAGCAAAGAATAGCCGCGGAGCCAAAGCCGTACGCCTGCGCCTTTGACGGGAGCAGGGACAGGTTCTTTGGGCTCTCATTTCTGGAAGGCGTAAAGGGAGTCTCTTATTATCATAACGGCGCGGTAGTATCAACGCCTTCGGCCCCTGACACAGAAAACATTGATTCGCTTCCGTTCCCCGCGTATCACCTCCTTCCGTCACTTGATGTTTACCACACGGGGGTCATGGAGCCGCCTTTCGCGCTTGTCGCGACAACGCGCGGCTGCCCGTTTGGCTGCACCTTTTGCGCCTACGGAAAATCAAAGTGCAGGGAGCGCTCTGTGGAATCGGTCATAAACGAGCTCAAAATACTTAAGGAGAGGCACGGCATAAGGTCGTTCCTCTTCTTTGACGACACTATTTCCATAAAGGGAGGCAGGGTGGAGGAGCTCTGCCGCAGGATGAAGGAGGAAGGGCTCGACAAGCTGGACTGGGTATGCTGCACGCGCGCGAACCTTCTCGACTTTGAGATGCTCAAAGCAATGAAAGGTGCGGGAATGAAAGAGATAGCCATAGGCATAGAGACGGGCTCTTCTGAAATTCTTAAGAACATAAAAAAGGGAGTGTCGCTTGATGATGTAAGGCGGGCGGCAAAATGGTGCAAAGAGCTTAAGATAATGTTCTACGGACTCGCGATAATAGGCCTGCCCGGAGAGACAAAAGAGACGGTTGAGGAGACGGTCCGCTTCATAAAAGAGATAGACCCTTTTTACACGCAGCTTTGTTTCGCTGTGCCGTTTCCGAATACGGACATGTACGCGTATTATGATGAAAAGGGGCTGCTGCTGACAAGGGACTGGTCAAAATATTCCCCGCTCTCTGATGAGCCTGTGATAAGGACAGAAGCGCTCTCCGCTTCTGAGCTTAAAAAGCTGAGGCGCAGTGCATATATGAGCCTGCTTTTGAGGCCCGCGTACCTGCTGAAAAAGGTGAGGATTTTTGACTGGCGATGGAACATTAAAGGGATAAAAAAGGTGCTGGGCAGGATATGGGCGGTAATAACCGATAAGCCCGTAAGGTAGAAAAAGCAGGGAATAATGTCTCTTTGAGGAGGAAGTTTTGAAGATACTTGTTGTGTCCCACAGTTCAGTGATTGAATACCACCAGCAAAAGCTTGAGATACTGGCAAAGGATTACGGCCACGAGATAACGCTCGTTACGCCGCCGTGGTGGATGGAAGGGGGAGTCAGGGCAGAGGCCTTCACGGGCGGCTCGATAAAGTACCGTATCGGAAAGACGTTTGTGTTTAAAAAGCGCGCGTTTCATTTTTACTTTGACGCGGGCCGCATAATAAAAGAGGAGAATCCCGATATTGTCCACGTTGAGGAGGAGCCCTTTACCTTTGCGTGTTTTCAGTTTTTAAGCGCGGCGAAGAAAAGGGGGAAAAAAACGGTTTTTTTCACATGGGAAAATATCCGGAGGCGGCACAACCCCGGTTATGAGTTTTTCAACAATTACTGCATTAAAAACACGGACGCGGCCATAGCGGGCAACAACGAGGGAAGGGATATTCTTGTTGAAAAAGGATGCAGGGCTCCGGTTTATGTGATACCGCAGTACGGAATTAACATGAAAGATTTCATTTTACGGGGCGGGGACGCGCCAAAAAGAGATTATAAAATCGGTTATGTGGGAAGAATACTGCCGGAAAAGGGGATAGTGGTGTTGATTGACGCGCTCTCGGGGATTCCTGACGCGCGCCTTGTAATGGCAGGGACAGGAGCTTCCGGTTACACGGCTCTTGTCAGGGAAGCCGCGGAAAAGAAACTTGCAGGCAGGCATGAGTTTACGGGTTTTGTGGAAAGGGAAAAGATGGGAAGGCTGCTCGCTTCGCTTGATATACTTGTCCTTCCTTCGCTCACGACAAAGACATGGAAGGAGCAGTTCGGCAGGGTTATAGCGGAGGCGTTTGCCTCGGGCGTGCCTGTAATAGGCTCCGGCTCGGGAGAGATACCGAACGTAATAGGAGACGCGGGCCTTGTCTTCAAAGAGGGGAGCAGCGCTGACCTTGCGGGAAAGATTATGCATCTCATGGCAGACGGAGAACTTTATAAAAGCTGCGCGGAAAAGGGCACGAAGAGGGTTTTGGAGCACTACACGAATGAGGGCATAGCAGCGAAGCTTGATTTTGTTTACCGCGCGCTTTTGAAAAGGTGAGCCTGATGCGCGAAGAGGCAGCGGCGCGGGTTAAGGGGATAATGGACGGTTTTTTTAGCCTTTTTTATCCGTCGCCGTGCGCCTGCTGCGGCAGGTATATAAAGGATTTCATCGGAATGTATATATGCGCCTCCTGTTATAACGCGATAAGCCCAATACCCGCGGTTTCGTGCGTTAAATGCGGCAAGCCGCTTGACACGGCCGCGCTTGAGGAGTGCGGCGAGTGCGGCGTGTATAAAAAACTCTTTTCGGTTGTCAGGCAGGCAGGGCTCTATGAGAAAGGGCTCAAAGAGCTTGTCTGGCTCCTCAAATTCAGCGGAAAAAAAGAGGCGGCCCGTGTCCTCGCGAAACTGATAATGAACTCAAAAGCGGCAGCTCTCTTTGAGGGAGCCGGGCTCATAGTGCCCGTGCCGATGGCTGAACAGGCAAGGCGCGAAAGGGGCTACAATCATACTGAACTGCTGGCATCGATACTTTCAGGGCAAACATCCGTTAAAATGAGCAGGTGCCTTGTAAAGGTAAGAGAGACCGCGCCGCAAAACAGCCTTGAACGCAGGGAAAGGATAATGAATCTGAAGCGGGCCTTTAAGGCAATAAAGCCCGTAAACGGGTTTGTTGTCGTTGTTGTTGACGATGTCTACACCACAGGCGCGACCATGAACGAAGCCGCACGCGCCCTGCTCGAAGCCGGAGCAAAGGAAGTAAGGGGAGCCGCGGCAGCGAGAGCGGTATGAAAAACAATTTCAATTTGTAATTTGCAATTTTGAAGTTTAAAAGGCAGTTAAAAAAGAGGGCCGTAAAACAGGAGGGGCGCAGATGAACAGGGAAGAATTAAAGAAAAGAACCAAAAGGTTTGCTTTACAGATTATCGGGTTTGTCGAGAAAATTCCCAAAACGTATGCGGGAAGGGTTATAGAAAACCAGATTTTGCGGAGCGGGGTTTCTGTAGGGGCAAATTATCGCGCGGTTTGTAAGGCGAAGTCAAGGAAGGATTTTATTAATAAACTGAATATAGTTGCAGAAGAAGCTGACGAGACACAGTATTGGCTTGAACTGCTTGCGGAATCTGGTATGATTAAACATGAAAATACAGCGTATTTGTATAATGAGGCGAGAGAAATAACCGCGATGGCCACCGCTTCTATCAGGACGGCGCGTCAAAACGGGGTTAAGAAGTATAACTTGTAAATTGCAAATTCAAAATTTCAACTTGCCGGGAAAAGGATGTGCGTGATGGCATCAAAAGAAGGAACTCTTGTGCTTCTATCCGGCGGGCAGGATTCCACGACCGCTTTGTTTTGGGCCAAGAAGAGGTTTTCGCGTGTTGAGGCGGTGTCTTTTGATTATGGACAGCGCCACAGGGTTGAGCTTAAGCACGCGGCCAAAACAGCCGCGCTTGCGCGGGCCGGGCACACGGTGATGCCTGTCAGGGAGTTTGAAGCCATTAAATACAGCGCGCTTATAAAGGGCGCGAAGCGCGGGAAAAAAGACAGGGTGAATAAAAAACTGCCCGCGACGTTTGTGCCGGGCCGCAACATACTCTTTCTCGCTGCCGCGGCCTCTTATGCCTACACAAAAAAGATTCACAACCTTGTTATCGGTGTCTCCCAGGTTGATTACTCGGGCTATCCTGACTGCAGGCGCGGGTTCCTTAGCGCCATGGAAAAGGCGCTGTCCCTCGGCCTTGATTACAGGATAAAAATACACGCCCCGCTTATCAATAAAACAAAGAAAGAGACGGTTCTGCTGGCGAAAAAACTGGGCGTCCTTCATTATTTGAAACACACGCACACCTGCTATGAGGGAAAAACCCCGGGCTGCGGCAAATGCGCGGCCTGCGTTTTACGCGCGAAGGGGTTTGAGGACGCGGGTGTGGAAGACCCGCTGTTTGAGAGGAGATAAGGGCAAGTTTGAATTTCTAATTTGCAATTTGGAAGTGTTGGCCGCAGAAACGGTAACAGGCGGTCTTGCGGGGATTTTCTAACTTCTAAATTGTAAATTTAAAATTCAAACTAATCGGCTTCCCGCATAATACGAAATGCCGCCGCGTTTCACTTCGAAAAACATCACTTCGAAAAACTCTTGTGTTTTAAGAAATATTGTGCTACGATTTCCATGATTTGTGGCACGTAATACAATACCAAAAGGTGAAGGATGAAAAAACTTACCCGTTTCGGCGTCTCGATAGAAGAGGAACTTTTGTCGAAATTCGACAAAATAATAAAAAAGAAAAAATACCGCAACCGTTCTGAGGCGCTTCGGGACCTTGTGCGCTCGCTCATAGTTGAGGAGGAGTGGCTCGACGGCAAGGCTGAGGCAATAGGCACCATAAATATCGTCTATGGCCACCATAAAAAAGGGCTCTCCCGGGCGCTGACGCGCATACAGCATGATTATCATACCCTGATTGTCTCTGACACGCATGTCCACCTTGACCACGACAACTGCCTTGACGTCATAATAGTAAAGGGCAGGACGGCTTTGCTTAAAAAAATCGCGGATGAGCTTATTTCCGCGAAGGGCGTGAAGTTCGGCAGGCTTACAATCGCGACAAAGGGAAAGGACCTGTAATGAGACAAACGGGAGGCACGGGAAAGAGGAGCGGGATTGACAGGATAGCGGCGGCAGCTCTGTTTCTCTCCTTTGGGGCGCATTTGCTGGCCTTTGCCGCGCCCGGTGTTGTGCATATAATAATGAAAATCAAAGAGGCCGCGTCCATTGAGGCAAAAGAGAGCGTTATTATGCCAGTGATGCTTCTGATTCCGGACATTAAAGCGTCCGGCGAAAAATCAATTGTCTCCAAAAAGGATGGCCCGCGTGAAAGCGCGCCGGAGCCCGCGGCGCAGCCCGGCCTTTACGCGTCAAAGCCCGCGGAGGCGCATGCTGTCAACGCTGCCGCGTATGAGTCAAATGAGATGCTCGCCTATACGGACGCGGTAAAGAGAAGGATACAGCTCGCGCGCAGGTACCCGGCTTCGGCGCGGCGCGCCGGGATTGAGGGCGATGTCGGACTTGTCTTTACAATAACGAAAGAGGGCGCGCTGAAAGAGGCATTGGTTGCATCGGGTTCAGGCGCGGCAGAGCTTGACGAAGAGGCTGTCAGGACAATACACAGAGCATCGCCATTTCCAAAACCGCCCGCTCAGTTTGAGAAGAGCGGGCTTGAGATGCAGGTAAAAATAGTATTTAAGCTTGATTAAAAACAGAAAAAGGAGAAGAGAGGATGAAGCGAGCAACGGTTGTTTGCATGTTTTTGCTGCTGTTTTCCGCGTTAACGGGTTCTGATATCATAAACCTTGGAAGCGTGGTTGTTGAGGAGGGCTCGCTGACAAGGGGGGTGAATGAGTTTGGCCAGTCATCCACGGTATTTTCAGGAAGCGCGGTTGAGGCATCGGCCGCGTCAAATGTGGCCGACATACTTGAAAGGGTTTCGGGTATATATATAGAGAAGGCAGGCGCGCTCAATTTTACAGCAGGCTCAAGTGGCACGTCTGTTTTAAAGATAAGGGGAATTGGCTCGCTGCCGAACTCGGGAATACTGGCGGTTGTTGACGACAGGCCCCTGTTTATGGGTTTGTTCAAGCACCCGATGTTTGACATGCTGCCGCTTGATTATGCTGAGCGTGTTGAGGTCATAAAGGGGCCCTCAGGAGTCCTTTTCGGCAACCAGGCAGTTGGAGGCGTTATTCATATAAGTTCCAAAAGGCCGGAGCCGGGCAAGATGAAGACCGTGCTCTCCTCGGCCATGGGCAATTATTACACGCAGGACCATTACATAAACAATATGGCGGAATTCGGCGGGTTTGATTACATGGTGTCAGCGGGATACAAGGGCACAGAGGGGCCTCGCCGCAATTCCGACTCCTACCAGCAGAACTATATGATAAAAGCGGGTTATGATTTTGAGGGGCTGTTCAGGCTCTCGGGTTCGGGGCAGTATTCTGAGGTGACTTTTTACAACCCCGGGCCGGTTAATGAAAACTGGCACAGGGAGCAGGAAGGCGCGAAAATGATTCAAAGAAGCGGGGACATTACAATAGAAAGAAAAGAGGATGACTGCGTCTCAAAGATAATAGTTTACGCTGACACGGGCGCCAACAAATTTTTAAAGCAAAAACCGGGGCCCGTGCTTATTCCGGGAAGCTACAATGTCTTTAATAATTACGGCGCGAGGGCAATGAGGGAATGGAGGCTGCTCCCGGGAAACCTCATAAAGGCGGGTTTTGACTGGCAGTATTTTGACGGTGGTTTTGAGAATTACCCGCCGAATCCTGCCATGAAGATAAAAGAAAAGAGGAGCGAGAATGATTACGCGCCTTATCTCATGGCATCCCGGCAAATAGGAGCGCTCTCGCTCTCTTTAGGCGCGAGGTATGGTATTAATACACTGTGGGGCCCTGAGCTTATTCCGCAGGCAGGAGTTAAGGTGTCGGTTTATGAGGGGAATACGGTATTTGTGAATGCCTCAAAGGGGTATAAAACTCCGGCTATGGGGCAGGTGATATTTGAGGACTATGACGAGCTTGTTCCCGAGAATTTCTGGCAGTATGAGGCGGGTGTGACACACGAGATAAAGGGTCTGCTCTATGCGGGCGCGTCTGTTTACCAGACAGAGGGAAACAACCTGCTGATGGAGGATCCTGTTGACAGCAAATACAAAAATAGCGGGTTTGTGCTTATCAGGGGCGTTGAGGCTGAGTTTGATGTAAATGTCCTTGACATGTTCAATGCCGGCGCGTCATGCGCGTATATGGACCCTCGTGAAAAGACCGAAGGAAACGCGTTTTTTACGGGCGGCGCGTCCGTAAGCACAAAGGCGCTTGCCGGGATTAAGTTCAAAATAGAGGGAAGGTTCGCGAAGGAACGTTTTGATACGGACCACAGAAAAAACAGGCTTGATGACTACCACATATTAAACGCGTCAGCCGGATATGACGCGGAGATACTCGGCACGGACACATCCTTTTTTCTTGAAGTAAAGAATATGCTCGACAACAAGTACGAGGTTAAAAAGTACTATCCCGCGCCGGGATTCCTTATCAGAGGCGGGATGACGATAAGGATATGAAAAGAACAAGTTTGAATTTGCAATTTATAATTTGCAAATTATCCGCGGTCATGAAACCGCGCGAAGCCGGTAATCCGGATTTGGAATTGTTTTGTCTGTGTAGGCGCGGACTTTAGTCCGCGGCATTAAAGCGCGCGAACTGCCCTTCGGCTTCGCTCAGGATATTTAGTTCGCGGCTGCGAAGACGGATACAAGGGCAGAGTGCCGGTAATTCGGATTTGGAATTGTTTTGTCTGTGTAGGCGCGGACTTTAGTCCGCGGCATTAAGGCGCGCGAACTGCCCTTCGGCTTCGCTCAGGATATTTAGTTCGCGGCTGCGAAGACGGGAAGAAACTGAAAACTGAAAATTTTAAATTATTTTTTCCGGGAGAAATGATGAAAAAAGTATTTTCCGGGATTTTTGTATTATGTCTGTTTATAACAGGATGCTCCCCGGATAAAACCGCGGCAGGGCGCCCGCTTCTCGCGGGGAACCTGCTGGTTGAGTCCATGGTGCGGGATATCTGGCCCGCGGCTGATGTTGTATCGCTTGTGCCGCCGGGCGCGTGCCCCGGGCATTATGACATGAAGCCGTCTGACGCAGAAGCCATAAGCCGCGCCGGGCTCTTCATTTACCAGCCGTTTCAGGAGGCCTTTTATGAAAAGGCGGTAAAGATAAACCCTGCAATACAAAAGGCTGTCATAAAAGAGGGCGGGCTCACTACGCCGCGCGGGTATATCATGGGGCTGGATGAGACGGCAAAGATTTTGTCCGGATTCTTTCCGGATAAGGAGGGGTTGTTTGAGGGGAACAGGAGAAGGGTTTCCGGGACAATAACAGAGGCAGAAGAAAAATGGGCCGGCCATACCGGCCGCATAAGGGAAAAAAAATTCAGGGTCATAACGACGGTTTTTCATGAACCGCTCTGCGAATACCTGGGTTTTGAGGTTGTCGGAAAGTTTGGCTCGCCTGATTCCCTGACGGTCAGGGATGTCCGGGCGCTTAAAAACGCGGCTGAAGACAAGGGGGTTGATTTTATAGTGAGCAATGTAACCGGAAATCACGGGATTGCGGCGGCGATAATCGGGAAAGAGATAAAAAAGCCGGTAATTGCGTTCGCTTCCATTCCGGAATCAGGCGCCGGTGGCAGCGGGTTCTTTAAGCTGTGGAACTACAATATGGAAGAACTGGCGAAAGCAACAGGGATAAGGGATGATTATGGAGCGGAATAAACCGGAGGCCGCGGCAAAGGCCGAGCGCCTCTCTTTTTTCGCGGGCAAAAAGCAGGTCCTGAAAAACATATCATTTGAGGTGAACAAAGGAGAGTTTATGGCTGTGCTCGGGCCCAATGGCGCGGGCAAGACCAGCCTGATAAAGGCATTTCTGGGTTTTAACAGGCCCGCTTCGGGCCGCGTATTCGTGGAAGGCACGGAAGTCTCGCCAAAGACAGCAGGGGAAATAAGGAGAAGGACAGCCTATCTTCCGCAGTCATTTGACGTTGACAGGAATTTTCCCATACTTGTAAAGGATGTTGTCTCAATGGGGTGCGGATATGTCAATGATGCAGTGGTGAAGGAACTGAATATCCGGGCGCTGCTTGAGCGGCCGTTCGGGCTCATATCCGGGGGAGAGAGGCAAAAGGCAATGCTTGCCATGGTGCTGTCAAGAAACCCTTCTGTGCTTTTTTTTGACGAGCCAAACCTCAACCTTGACCCGTTTTCTTACAGGAATTTCCTGAAAGTTGTATCCTCTGTTTACGCGAAGCACGGCCTTACCGTAATCTTTGTGACGCATCTTGTGACAAATATGCCCGAGGCGTGCAAAAGGGTGCTGGTTTTAAAGGAAGGGGAGGTAATACGCGACGGGGAAAAGGAAAAGGTGATGTCGGGCAAAAATTTTATGGAGGCGGTATATGGCTGAGGCGCTTCTTCTTAAAACACTTGCCGTCACATCTCTCGCGGGGGCGCTTTGCGGGCTGACAGGCGGCTTCATATTTCTCCTCAATATTCCTTTTATAGGAGTGCTGATTTCACACGCTGCCATGGCAGGGGGCATATGGGGGATAATAGCCGGGGTTCCGCCCAAGGCCGCGGCTTTCGCAGCCTCGCTCATCGCTGTCTTTGCCGCGGGCCCGGTATCTGACAGGGCAAAGCTTAACGCCAACATATCAATGTCCATAATCTTCTCCGCTTTTATGGGAATCGCTTTTTTGGGCGTGGGAATAACAGGAGGCATGAACCAGCAGATAATGGGTTTTTTATGGGGCAATGTCCTCTTTGCCGGAATCGGAGACATAGTGCTCATAACAGCTCTTATAATCCTTACGCTCATTCTGCTCGCGGCAAAAGGCAGGCAGTACGAGGCGCTTCTTTTCAACAGGGAGATAGCCGCGTCTCTGGGCTACAATACAAAGGCGCTCTATTACGGGCTCCTGCTTATAATAGGCGCGGTCATTACGGTGACTCTTGATGTTATCGGAGGGCTCATGCTCTTCAGCCTGATAATAACCCCGCCCGCGATAGCCTACCAGCTCACTTATGACATGAAGAGGTTTTTCGGGCTGTCGCTGCTTGCCGGTTTTACAGCCGGGCTCGGAGGCGCTTTCATATCCTATTTATTGAACCTGCCCGTATCAGCCACAACAGTACTTTTTGTATCCCTGCTTTTCTCCATCTCGTTTGTCTTCTCGCCCAAGAGGAGGAGAGATGGGCGTTAAGTGTTTTGACAGGATGGCCGCGGCATACACAAACGGCTGGGTTAAGTGCGCGAAGAAGAGGGATGAAATACGGAGATTCACGGCGCGGTTCGGGCTCGAAAAAGGAATGACAATAATCGAGCCGGGATGCGGCAGCGGCGAATTTACTCCTTTTCTTCTGGCAGAGGCGGGAAAAAACGGAAGGGTGATATGTGTTGACAGCTCTTCTGAGATGTCAAAACTGGCGAAGCAGAGGCTTAAGGCAGGGAAAAACGCACGGGTCATAAAAGCATGCGCGTCAAAGATGCCTGTTAAAAGCGGTTCAGCGGACGCGGTAATATGCTTCAACTGTTTTCCGCATTTCTATCCCAAGGAGCGGTTTATCAGGGAATTTCACAGGGTTTTAAAGCCCGGAGGCCTGCTTGTAATCGCCCACGACGCTTCGTCGGCGGCGATAAACGGAATGCACCGGCGCATCGGGTTTAATATGAAAAAACACGGGATACCCGCGCCCGGCGAGATGAGAAAAATGTTGTATCACGCGGATTTTGTGATAGAGTGCTTTAAAAGCCGCGGCCGGTATATGCTTGCCGCGCGAAAGCAATAGTTTTAATGGGGGGTTGAGATGAAGATTATTATAACCGGCGCTACGGGATTTATAGGATCCGCTGCCTGTGAAATGTTCGCGGATAAGGGCTGCGACGTGGCTGCTGTAACAAGAGATACTTCCGCGGCAGCGATGAAAGGCTTGAGATACATATCGTGGGAAGCGCTTGACGGGGAGGCTGACGGAGCTGACGCGATAATAAACCTCGCGGGAGAGAACATCGGCGCGTCACGCTGGACGCGGGCAAGAATGGACAGCCTGATGGCGAGCAGGGTTATGGCCGGAACAAGGGTTGCGAACGCCGTTAAAAAAGCGAAAAAAAAGCCGGGCCTGCTCATCCAGGCGTCAGCAGCGGGTTTTTACGGGGACAGGAAAGATGAGGAAATAACAGAGGAATCGGCCCCGGGAAAAGGCTTCTTGGCTGAGGTGTGCGCGGCGTGGGAGGGCTCGACTCTGGCTGTGGAAAAAGCAGGCGTAAGGCGGTGTGTCTTAAGAATGGGGGTTGTGCTGGGAAGAGGCGGGTTTTTAAAAAAGATTGAAACGCCCTTCCGGTTTTTCCTGGGCGGGCCAATGGGCAGCGGCCTGCAGAAGATATCGTGGATACATATTGAAGACCTGCTTTCATTGTTCAGGTTCTGCGTGGAAAACAAATCAGCGGCAGGCATATACAATGCCTGCTCGCCAAACCCGGCAACAAACAGGGAGCTTTCATCTGCGCTTGGAAAGGCGCTGAAACGGCCCTCGTTTTTCAGGGCGCCTGAAACCGCCCTGAAGCTTCTTCTCGGTAAAATGGCGGATGAAGCAATCCTCACAGGCGCGTCTGTCCTTCCCGCGCGGCTGATGAAGGAGGGGTTTGTTTTCAGGTATTACGATATAGAAGAGGCGCTGAAGGAAATATACGGCTGACAAATTTGTATATATATACAAAAAAGACTTGACAAATTTGTACGTATGTGTAAAAATGTCATAAAAGAGCTAAAGGTGTGATATGCGCGGAGATTACAGAAAAAGGTTTCTTGAGGAGACGGTGTTTGACCCTGTTTTTGGCAGGCAGATGAGGTTTGTGATAGGCCCGAGACAGTGCGGAAAAACAACCATGGCCCGTGAAAAACTGGCGGAAGGGAAAATGCCGGAATTGTATTTTAACTGGGACAGCGCTGAAGTGAAAAGAAAGTACAGGCGCGAGGGCAGCCTGATACCCAAAACAAGGGCGGCGGAGAAAAAATGGGTTTGTTTTGATGAAATACATAAAATGCCGAAGTGGAAGAATGTTTTGAAAGGAATATTTGATACACGGGAAGACGAATACAACTTCATTGTAACGGGGAGCGCAAGGCTTGATATTTTAAGAAAAGCAGGGGACAGCCTCGCGGGGAGATATTTTGTTTTCAGGCTGAGTCCGTTTATACTGGCCGAGATGACGCAAAACAGAACGGAATACCTGAGGCCCGAATCAAATCCCCTGGATTTTGTTCATAAAAATCTTCCGGAAAAAAAGGGCGCGCAGAAGCATATGGAAAGCCTGATAATGCACGGCGGTTTCCCCGAACCGCTGTTCAAAGGAGAGGAAAGATTCTCAAGAATGTGGAACGAGGAGTATTTTGAAAGGATAATCAGGGAGGACATGAGGGATTTATCAGCCGTTCATTATCTGGAAAAAGCTGTTGATCTCGCGAAGATACTTCCCGGAAAGGTCGGAGCGCCTCTTTCTGTTGAGTCTCTTGTAAGGGATTTGGAGATAAACCACAGGACGGTTAAAAGGTATCTGAAGCATCTGGGGCTTAATTTTCTGATTTTTGAACTCTGTCCGTACGTGAACACAGTGAAGGCAAGGCGCCTGAATAAAAAAATGACAAAAGTCTATTTTTATAATTATTCGGTTATACAGGATGAGGCGGCGAGGTTCGAGAATTACATCGCTGTTGAACTGAAAGCCAGGGTTGACCTGTGGAACAGCGGAGGAGCCGGAAAGTTCGATCTTTATTACATAAGAAACAGGGAAAAGAAAGAGACGGACTTTCTGATAACGAACAACGACAGGCCGTACCTTCTTCTTGAGGCGAAGATTTCCGGCGTGCCTGTTGAAAGCCATCACAGGTATTTTTCCGGGGCGCTCGGGGGGATACCTTTTGTTCAGCTTGTAAAAAAAAAGGTTGATGTCAGGGAAGACGCGGGCAGGTTTTTTACCGCGCCCGCCTCAAGGTTTTTTGGGTAGAGGAAGGATGAAGCCGGAAGCTGAAGTTTAAAATTAAAACAAGGGGATTACGGTAATTTTGAGCGTTGAACCTTGAACTTTGAACCGTGTCTCATAGTGAGGGAAATAAGACGGGTTCAAGTTCAGCGTTGAAGGTTTCATGTTTTAAACCAAACCCGTGTCCAAAATCAACCGGCAGTTAAAGGCGGTAATTTGTAATTTGTAGTTTGTAGTTGGAAAAACAACCCGAAACCTGCCAGCCTGAAACTTGAAACTTTCTAACCTGAAACCTGAAATCGAACCCTGAGCGGAGTCGAAGGGTGAACCGTGAACTTTGAATTCTTGTGTTAAGGCGGGGTGTGGCATTTGAAGTCAAAATTTCGTGTTATTATTAGGGGGGAAACAGCGGTAGTTTGCGTATTTCGTCGTTTTGCATGGCAAAACCAAACTGCGTTTTTTTTAATGGAAAACTTGACATACGCCAAATACGCGGCTATGCTTATATCACTGCCAAACTATTTTGAACGGCTTACTCCTGCAGCGGCAAGAATTTGGTAAAGGAGTATTTATGGCAAGGGGAACAGGGGAACACGCGGGCAAATCAAAAGAACTTAATTCATTTCATATATTGCTGTGCTCAGAATATGCGGGAGGGTGAAACACCATGAAAAAAATGCTGATGATTTTGTTGTTTGTGTTCGGTTTTTTTGGGGTAATATTTGGCGCGGCAGAAGTAAGGAACGTAGCAGTCACGGGCGGGTGTTATACACCGGGGCAGAATATAACGGTTAACTTTGAGGTGCGCTGCGCCGCATGGCAGACAACATTCGGGTCAATAATCTTTTCTACGGATAACAGCCCTCATTATAC
>DSBP01000010.1 GCA_011049465.1 bacterium
CTCCTTCTCACCCGTTGGGTGAATGTATTTAACGCGTTGATAACGTTATTATACATGGATTAAACGGCCTTTTCAATTGTTCCTATTGCGGTTTCTGGGTTATTGATTTCCCTTGTCCCCCGCGCCTTTTTACATTATAATGTTAAACTGGTTTTAGCAGGAGGCTTTTTTTACGCCTGAACAGGCGGATGAGAGGATGATTATGGAAAAATACATTAAGATACGCGGCGCGCGCGAGCATAACCTTAAAAACATTAATCTGGATATTCCACGCGACAGGCTCATTGTAATAACCGGGGTTTCGGGCTCGGGCAAGTCGTCGCTTGCGTTTGACACCATATACGCGGAGGGGCAGCGCCGCTATGTGGAGTCGCTCTCGGCTTACGCGCGGCAGTTTCTCGGCCAGATGAAAAAGCCCGATGTTGACACAATAGACGGGCTTTCGCCGGCAATCGCGATAGAACAAAAGAGCGCGGGCAGCAACCCCCGCTCCACAGTCGGCACAATCACGGAGATATACGATTATTTCCGCCTCCTCTACGCCAGGATAGGCGTGCCTCACTGCCCGCATGACGGCACGCAGATAAAATCCAGGACCGTCCAGCAGATTGTCGACTCCATTATTGAGGCGGGAAAGGGCGAAAAGATATCCATCCTCGCGCCTGTTGTAAGCGGGAGAAAGGGCGAGTATTCAAAGCTCTTCGAGAAGATTAAAAAAGAGGGGTTCTTAAGGGTGCGGCTTGACGGAAAGGTGCTCTCCCTTGATGACAAGATAAAGGTTGAGAAGAACAGGAAGCATAACCTTGAGATAGTTGTGGACAGGCTTGAGATAAAAGAGGGAATAACGGGAAGGCTGACCCAGTCAGCTGAGCTTGCGCTGAAGCTGTCAGAGGGCGTGCTGATAGTCAACACCGCTTCTACGGGAAAAGACACTCTGTACAGCGAAAAATTATCGTGCGGAAAGTGCGGCTTCTCCATGATAAAGCCCGAGCCGCGCCTCTTCTCCTTCAACAGCCCCTTTGGGGCATGCACGCAGTGCACGGGGCTGGGGAACAGGGTGGAAGTTGACGAGAAGCTTGTTGTTGACGAGGAGCTCTCGATTACAGAGGGGGCGTTAAAGCCATGGACAAACAGGGAGGGGTATTACTGGCATTTGATAACAGGCCTCTCAAAGCACATGGATTTCTCCCTTGCGGTGCCATTTAAAAAACTTCCGCAAAAGATAAAGCGCGCCATCCTCTACGGCCTTGACGAGGGGGTCAAATTCCATTACAAGGGCTTCATGTCCGAGTACAAGCACTACGGAGAGTTTGAGGGGGTTATACCTTTTCTTGAGCGGCGCTACAAGGAGACGGATACAGAGCGCATCAGGGATGACATCTTCGCCAAATACATGGTGGAAAAGGAATGCTCGGCCTGCGGGGGCAAAAGGCTCAAACCCGAGGCATTAAGCGTCCTCATACACGGGATGTCAATAATTGACGCGACCTCAATGTCCATTGAAAAATCGCTCGCGTTTTTTGAGGGGCTTGAACTCACGAAAAAAGAGGAGCTGATAGCCGTTCAGATTTTAAAGGAGATAAGGGGCAGGCTCAGCTTTCTCATGAATGTCGGCCTCTCGTACCTGACAATCGAGAGAAAGGCATCCACGCTCTCGGGCGGCGAGTTTCAGAGGATTCATCTCGCGACGCAGATAGGAGTGGGGCTGATGGGAGTGCTTTACATACTTGACGAGCCGAGTATCGGCCTTCACCAGCGCGACAACCGCAAGCTTCTCGACACGCTGAAAAGCCTGCGCGACCTCGGAAACACGGTTATTGTTGTTGAGCACGACGAAGAGACAATCATGAACGCCGACCACATAATTGACATGGGCCCCGGGCCGGGCGTCCATGGCGGCGAAATTGTCGTTGCGGGAGACATTGAGGAGATAAAGAGGCATAAGTCGTCATTGACCGGCCGTTACATAATGAACAGGGATAAGATTACGATAAAACAGAAGAAGCGCGGTTTTAAGGGGGTTCTTGAGATTAAGGGCGCGTCAAGCAACAACCTGAAAAAACTTGACGTGAAATTCCCGCTGGGCATGATGATATGCGTGACCGGCGTCTCGGGCTCGGGCAAATCCTCGCTTATCACCGAGACGCTCTATCCGGCCCTGGCGTATGAGGTTTACAGGGGCGGCTACAGGCCCAAAGGGTACGATGAGATTAAAGGCTGGCAGCTTGTGGACAAGATAATACAGATTGACCAGTCGCCCATAGGAAGGACGCCGCGCTCAAATCCCGCCACTTATACGGGGGTATTTACGCACATAAGGGACCTCTTCACATCAACAAAAGAGGCAAAGATAAGGGGTTATCAGCCCGGACGGTTCAGTTTCAATGTAAAGGGAGGCAGGTGCGAGGCGTGCGCGGGCGACGGAATAATTAAGATTGAGATGCACTTCCTGCCCGATGTCTATGTTCCGTGCGAGGATTGCGGCGGCAGGCGGTACAACAGGGAGACGCTTGAGGTACTGTACAAGGAAAAAAACATAGCGGATGTGCTTGACATGAGAGTGGAGGAGGCGCTTGGTTTCTTTGATTCAATTCCCGCGGCCAAGCGGATACTTGAGACGCTCGACGAGGTGGGGCTGGGATACATAAAGCTCGGCCAGTCCGCGACCACGCTCTCCGGCGGCGAGGCGCAGAGGATAAAGCTCAGTTCCGAGCTTTGCAAGCGAAGCACGGGAAAATCCTTTTACATTCTTGATGAGCCGACCACCGGGCTCCATTTCGCGGACATAGAAAAACTGCTCGGCGTCCTGAACAGGCTCGCTGACATGGGGAATACGGTTGTTGTGATAGAGCACAACCTTGATGTCATAAAGAACGCCGACTGGATAATTGACCTCGGCCCCGAGGGAGGGGACAGGGGAGGATACATAATAGCCGAAGGCGAGCCCGAGGAACTGATGGAGAATAAAAAGTCGTTTACGGGAAAATATCTCAAGGCGCATGTGAGGGGAAGGCATAAACTTTAAACTGAAAACAGTTTAAAGTTTGAATTTGCAATTTGCAAGTGAGTGCGAACACAGGTAGAGCAATTTGGAATTTTGAATTTGTAATTTACAAGTGGACGGCAAAAAGAAACGAATCGGTTTTTGCAGGCGGCTAAACAACTTTTGCCCCAACACGCACTGACGCAGGACGGGGCTGGCAGTGGAAAATTTCGTCGAGAACCCAGGGCGCGTCTGCGCTGCGCGCTATTCAACGCCGGCCCAAACATCAAAGCACATCAGCATTCAAACCGCACTAAAACCTGCGAAAGCCTAATCGCGTATGTTCACGAGTCATCATCTGACCGGGCTCGCCGCCGATGTAAATCGGCGAAATTTTCCGCTGCCAGCCCCGGCCAACCTCAAGTAACGGCAATTTGGAATTTTGAATTTGTAATTTACAAGTGGACGGCGAAAAGAAACGAGCCGGTTTTTGCAGCCTGCTAAACAACCAAGCGGGGCAATTTACAATTTTGAATTTGCAGCGGAGGCTTTAACTTGCAAATTGTAAATTGTAAATTCAAAATTTTTTCCGCCCCATTTTCTTATTGATGTTTCCGCGGTTTTGTATTAATATTCTTCTGCTCAACGGCGGTAAAAGATGGGCGCGTAGCTCAGTTGGTTAGAGTACTAGCTCGACAAGCTAGGTGTCACTGGTTCGAGTCCAGTCGCGCCCACCATTACCGGCATTGCCAAATTCGTCCTTGTAAAACCCCACTCTTTATTGTATAAATAGTGTGTTTGGCGGGCGCGGGCGGGTAAATAATGATGCTATGGGCCATAATTGGAGGCGTTATGTTAAAGGGAATAGAGAAAAAGATAGATGTTGTCATAGAAAACCTGAGAAAAAACCACTTCAAGGTCATAAACACAGAGACTCCTGCGGAGGCAAAAGAGGAGGTTTTAAAGCTTGTGGCAGAGGGGGATGTTGTGGGCGTGGGCGGGTCCATGACAATACGCTCAATCGACATAATTGACGAGCTTATTAACGCGGGAAACAGGGTAATACACCACTGGCTGCCAAAGACCTTTATTGATGAGATAAGGGACGCCAGGCGGAGGGCGGTCCGTGTCTCCGATGTCTACCTGACAAGCACCAACGCGATTACGCTTGATGGTGAACTGGTCAATATGGACACATACGGCAACAGGGCAGCGGGCATGATATACGGCCCGCCAAAGGTCATAATAGTCGCGGGTTACAACAAGATAGTCAGGAATGTTGAGGAGGCGTTTAAGAGGATAAGGTCCGAGACTGCCGTAAAAAACGCGGAGCGCCTCGGAATTGACGCCCCGGAAAACCTGACAAAAATCGCCGCGATAATGTATCAGAAACCGAATGATACGGACATTACGATAGTGCTTGTCAACGCGGAGCTCGGGCTTTAAAAAAAACAGCGGAAAAGGGAGCGGCGATGGATAAAAAAACAGTCCTTAACGGCAGGTGGGGTTTTGCCGGAAGAGGGAATAAAACAACAATTAACGTGCCGGCGAACTGGTATCTTGAAGGCCGTGATTTCGCGGGCGAAGCTGTTTACAGCCGGGAATTCAGGATAAAAAAGAGGGCGGACAGGAGGTATTTTATATGCTTTAAGGGCGTTGATTACTTTGCGGATGTTTATATAAACTCAAAAAAGGCGGGCGCGCACGAGGGTTATTTTCAGGAGTTCAGGTTTGACATAACAGGGCTCATAAAAGACGGGCTGAACGAGGCGCGTGTTGCCGTCAATTCCCCGAAAGAAGACATCAAAATATGGCCCGACAAAAAGATACTCATAAAGGGAATATTCAATCATCATGACGCCAGGCCGGGTTCGTGGGACCCGCGCTATGGACAGGACAGGAACACGGGCGGCATCTGGAATGATGTTTATATAAAAGAGTGCGCGGCAGTGGAGGTTGAAAGGGTAAAAATAACGCCGCAGCTTAAGAGCGACGGCGTGTGGAACGTGACAGCCGAGCTCTTTATCAACAACTACTCGCAGTCATACGAAGACGCGGTTATTGAAGCGGCTGTCAGCCCGCATAATTTCAAGGGCAAAAGAATCAAAATATCCAAAAAAACAGGGTTAACCCCGGGCTTAAACAGGGTAATTGTATCCCGCGACATGGCGTCGCCGAAACTCTGGTGGACATGGGACATGGGCGCCCGGAACCTCTATTCGTTTGATTGCGCGGTTGAGGCGGCCGGCGCGAAGAGCGCGTGGTCGGATACATTCGGAATCAGGGAGTTTAAAAGAGGCGGGGACAAATGCTGGTACCTGAACGGGAAGAGAATATTCCTGAGAGGAAGCAACATTATACCGGTTCAGTTCCTGTCGGAGTATTCGGATAAAATGATTAAAAGGGACGCGGCTCTCATAAGGGAAGCCAATCTTAATATGATACGCGTCCACGCGCACGTCAACAGGCAGGAGTTTTACAGGGAGCTTGACCGCGAGGGCATAATGGTGTGGCAGGATTTCGCGCTCCAGTGGGGGTATGAGACGTCAGGAAGCTTCATGGAGAACGCCTCTTCGCAGATAAAAGACATGGTAAACCTGTTTTATAACCGCCCCTCGATAGTGCTCTGGTGCTGCCATAATGAGCCGTGGGTCAATGAAAAACAGCTTGACCCTGTCCTGAAAAAGAGGGCGGCAGAAGAGGACCCTGTCAGGGTTATTGAGGAGGCATCTGATTTCAAGCAGCACCATTATCCGGGCTGGTATTATGATTACACGGGCGCGAACACGCAGCAGTCGCTTGAGACCACAAAAACCCCGTTCATAGTGACCGAATACGGCGCGCAGGCCCTGCCTTGTCTTGAGACGATGAAGAAGATATTCGCCGGCGGCGGGCTGTGGCCGCCTGACTGGAAAAAATGGGCGTATCACGACTTCCAGTATGAGCAGACATTCAATATCGCGGGCGTCAGGCAGGGGGATTCAATAGAGGAGTTTGTGGAAAATTCGCAGCAATACCAGGCGGCCCTCATCAAAGAACTGACAGAACTCTACAGGCTCGCCAGATATCAGTACCTGAACGGCCTGCTCCATTTCATGATGGTTGAATGCTGGCCCTCGATAACATGGGCCGTGGTTGATTATTACAGGTTGCCCAAAAAGGGTTTTTACGCGCTCAAAGAGGCGATGCAGCCCATATATCCGGGCTACAGGCTGATGACAAAAAAGATTTCAAAGGGCGGCCAGATAGGCTGGGGCATGTTGTGGCGCATGATGTTCTTCATAAATGACACCCATTGTGCCGTTAAAAACGCGAGGGTAAAGGTTGTGATAACCGACGGCGCGGGCAGGGCCTATTTCAATAAATCCAAAACCGCCGGAATAATAGAGGCGGATTCGATATCAACCCCGTTTGAGGCCGGGTCAAAGGACTCAAAAGACAACGACAACCTGAAGGTGCCGGAAAAATGCGCCGCGGGCACTCACACGATACACATAACGCTCGCGTCGGCAAAAGGCAGGGTGATAGCCTCAAATTCCTATTCTTTTACGGTCACGGAAAAACCCGATGACAAATCCTGACAAAGCGGCGGCGCTGAAATGATCCTGATAACATCGCATCCGAACCTGGATTTTGACGGGCTCGCGTCAATGGCAGCCGCCTCAAAAATGCACAAGGACAGCGTCCTTTTTATGCCGTGGGCGCTCTCGCCGGCCGTTAAAAGATTCCACACGTTCTACAGGCATTCATTCCCGCTGAAAAAAGAGAAGGAGATTGATTACGGCGAAGTCAAAAAAATAGTGATTGTCGACGCTTCGCTGCGGGTTTTAACGCCGCGGCTTAAGGCGCTTGTTGACTCGGGACGGGCCGAGGCAATAATTTATGACCACCATTTGAGAGAATCCGGCGAAACGGCGCCGAACATAAAGTACGCGGAGATTGACAGCGGGGCATGTGTGACGCATTTTGTGACAGAGCTCCTGGAAAGGCGCGCGGAAATAAGCGCGGACGAGGCGCTTCTCTTCCTTCTCGGCATCTATTCGGATACGGGCTCTTTTACATACCCGGGGACAAAGCCGCGCGACCTGAAGGCCGCCGCCGCCCTCTCGGAAAAGCTGCAAAGCATGAAGATGGTCTCTGATTTTTTAAAGGACGAGTACGGGGCCGCGCAGGTAAAGCTCTTTAACAGGCTCATGAAAAACATACGCGTATACGACATAAAAGGGTATAAAATCATCATAACTTACGCGCGTTTCAAGGAGCACATCAGGCAGCTTGCCGATACAGCGGGCCGCGTAATGGACATTTACTCGGCTGACGCGATTGTGGCGGCGGCGCATATGGAAAACAAGATATTTTTATCGGCCAAAAGCGCGTCAGCGGCAATTGACGTGCGGCACGTACTTTCCGGGTTTGGCGGCGGCGGGCACAGGACAGCGGCAGCGGCCGTGGTGCACGTAAAAAAAGGAGTCTCCATAAAGACAATCAGGGATTCATTGTATAATTCCTTTATCGCCATTACAGGAGACAAGTACACGGTGCGGGATATCATGAGCACGCCGGTGAGGGCGATTTCCCCGGCGCTTACCATGGAAGAGGCCTATAAGATATGCATAAGGTTCAACAACAACGGGCTTCCCATAGTAAAGGACGACACGCTTGCCGGGTTCATAACAAAACAGGACATTGAAAAGGGCATGCTTCACAACCTCAGGGACATTCCCGTCAGCGGGTACATGAGCTCCAATGTGATAACTGTCCGCGCTGATGAGTCAATAACAGGGGCGCAGGAGATAATGCTGAAAAACAATATCGGGCACCTTCCGGTCATGGACGGAAAGAGCCTTAAAGGAATCGTGACAAGGACGGATATTCTTGAGTTTATGTACGGCGGCGCCCCGTTTAAGAAGGAAAAGATAGTATTTGAGGAAAAGTCAGAGAACGTAAAGGCGATGATGGAGGAAAAAATATCAGGGGATGTTTACGGGCTCATCAGGAAAACCGGCGAATACGCGGATGAATACGGGGTTAACGCGTTTCTTGTGGGCGGCATTGTCAGGGACCTCTTCTTGAAGGAAAAGGACCTGGACATAGACATTACTGTCGAGGGCGACGGAATGAAGTTCGCCGCGTTTCTGGCGGAAAAATTCTCATGCTCGTACAAGGGGTTTGAACGGTTTAAGACCGGAAAAGTCTTCCTGCCGGGCGGGAGGAGAATTGATGTTACAAGCGCCCGCGCCGAGTTTTACGAGTATCCCGCGGCAATGCCCGACATAGAGTTTACGCCCATCAGGTATGACCTCTTCAGGCGGGATTTTACCGTAAACGCCATGGCAATACGCATCAACAGCGCGGGATTCGGGTCGTTCATAGATTATTTCAACGGTTATGGGGACCTGAAAAAGGGAATCATAAGGACGCTTTACAACATGAGCTTCATTGATGACCCCGCGAGGATCTTCCGCGCTGTCAGGTTTGAGCAGAGGTATGATTTCAAAATCGAGGAAAACACAGAGCGGTTCATCAGGGAGACGCTTAAGTACAACATATTTGACTCTCTCTCCGGCGAAAGGCTGAGGGACGAGCTCTTTACCGCTCTTGACGAGGAAAACCCGCTTAAGCTGATGAAGAGGATGGAATCGCTCGGAATACTGGAGAGGATAAGCGGCGGAATGGCGGTGGATGAGCGGGCTGAAAAGATATGCAAGCGGGCGCTTGTTTCCGACGACATATTTGAGGCCGCGCCCGATTATGACAGGCCGCTTCTTTATTTCATGATACTGATAAACAGCCTGGATGAGCGCGGGACACAGGCGCTTCTCGCGAGGCTCAAGCTTAAAAAGGATGAAGCGGCCGGGGTTTTATACCTTAAAAGAAACAGGAAGAAGGCAATGGCAGCGCTCGCGAAACCGGCGGTAAAAAACAGCCGGGTATACTCACTGCTTAAAGGCTTTACACCGCCGGCCCTGCTGTTTCTGGCGCTGCTTTCGGATAATGAGGCGGTGATAAAAAGAATCAAATACTTTATGGCGAGGCTCAAGGGGGTCAGGGCGGAAACAACGGGCAATGACCTTAAAAAAATGGGCATAAAACCCGGCCCTGTTTTCAAAGAAATCCTCGCTGTTTTGACGGACGCCAGGATTGACGGCGCGGTAAAGGACAAAAAGGGAGAGGCAGCGCTTGTGAAAAGACTGCTGGCAAAAAAACGGCGGGCAAAGCGCCGGTGAATACAAGGAGGATATATGGAACTGTTTGAGGCAATAAAGGGGCGGCGTTCAGTACGCAAATATAAAGAAGGCGCGGAGATAGAAAAAGGGGTTCTTGAGCGGATTGTTGACGCGGGAAAATACGCGGCAAGCGCGCGCGCGGTTTATCCGTGGAGGTTTGTCGTGATTACGGACAAATCGCGGATAAGGGAGCTTACGGGCATAGTGGGCTCAAACGGCGCGTTTATGAAGGATGCGGCTGCCGTGATAGTTGTGGCCTCTGAGGAGACAAAATATTACCTTGAGGACGGCTCAGCAGCCACGCAAAACATGCTCCTCGCCGCGCACAGCCTCGGCGCGGGCGCCTGCTGGATAGCCGGAGATAAGAAGGATTACTGCGGCAGGGTGCTTGAGTTCGTGAAGGCGCCCGAAGGCTATAAGCTTGTCAGCATCATTTCCTGCGGCATCCCGGATGAAACGCCCGTCAAGGAAAAGCCGTCGCTTGAAAAACTGATGGTATGGGAGAAATTTTAAATGGGAAGCCGTCCATTTGTAACTGCTTTGGCGGTTATCTGCGCCGCAACATTGCTCTTCCTTTCATGCTCCAAAAGGAGGGGGCCGTCAGCAACAGAGGCGCCGGAAAAATCATGGGTGCTTGTCTGGGCAGATGAGTTTGAGGGGGCTGAGATAAACACGGATAACTGGGTATATGACCTGGGCTCCTTATGGAACGGCTGGGGCAACAATGAGCTTCAGTATTACACATCAAGGACAGTCAACGCTTATATAGAGGACGGCAGCCTTGTGATTCAGGCTCTGGAAGAGGATACTTATCCGGGTTTTGATTACACCTCGGCAAGGATGAAGACGCAGGGAAAGGTATTTTTCAAATACGGGAAAGTTGAGGCGCGCATAAAACTGCCATACGGCCAGGGAATATGGCCGGCGTTTTGGTCAATGGGCGTAAGCGGAAACTGGCCGGCCTGCGGCGAGATAGACATAATGGAGATGATAGGCGGCGGAAGCAACAGGGACAACAGGTATCATGGCACTGTTCACTGGGACGACAGCGGCCATAAAATGAGCGGCAGCCACGGCACTATTCCATGGCCGGCAAAACTGGCCGATAATTACCACATATATGGCATAGAATGGGATCAGAGTGAGATAAGGTGGTATTTTGACGGCGAGCAGTATTTTTCAGCAGCCATTACCTCAGCGGTTCAAAGCGAACTGCATCAGGAGTTTTTTCTTCTGTTGAACGTGGCAGTGGGAGGAGACTGGCCCGGAAGCCCTGACGCGACAACGGTATTCCCGCAGAGAATGCACGTGGACTGGGTGAGGTGGTATCAGTGGAAGTGAGGGAAGGGGATTTTGAATTTTGAATTTGCAATTTTAAAGTGAAAACCGAAGCGGCCCCGCTTTTGTCTTGCCGTATTAGTTCACAATGCGGAACAGCGCGGAATAACCGATTTTTTATATTGACAGGATAATTACACTGGTATAGAATTACACGTTTCTTTGACTGTTTAATGAATTCAATAAAAAAACATACATTTAAGAGCTGATTTTGGCAGTGATGAAAAGAGGATTACAGCGTGTATACCATTAACCTCGCTTCTTTTAATGACAGCGAAGAGTTTATATTTGAAATGCGAAAAGAGGAGCTTCCGAAGATTGACGGCTTTGAAATTGAGCCGCCTGTCAGGGTGCGAATGACCCTTACAAAAGAGAAGGACTCGGAAGTGCTTGCGATGGGCGCGCTGGAGGCTGCGGCCGGCGCTCAGTGCAGCAGGTGCCTTGAGCCCGTAAAAATCGGCGTTAAGGCGGAGTTTACGGCTGTATTTAAGGACAGGGAAAAGATAACCGGGGACGATCTTGAAAATGACATATATGAATACGCGAATAACGTGATTAATCCCGCCGAATTCATAGGTCAGGCGCTTCTTCTTGAGCTGCCGTCAAAGCCGGTGTGTTTTGAGGCGTGCGCAGGGTTATGCCCGGTATGCGGTAAGAACCGGAATAATGAAAAATGCGGATGTAAAAGCGAAGCGGCAAAGGGTTTCAGCCCTTTCAGCTCAATTACCATTGAAGACGGCAAAATAAAGAAAACGGAGGAATAAAAGTGGCAAATTTAACAAGAAAGACATCAAAATCAAAATCGAGGAGCAGGCGCGCCGCCAACATGAAATTAAAGCAGAGCGTGAATTTAATGGAGTGCCCGAACTGCCACCAGAAGAAACTGCCGCACAGAATATGCACGAACTGCGGCCATTACGGCACCAAGAATGTTCTCGGATCCGCGGAAGAATAGTTCCGGGATAAAACGCGGATAAACCAGGAGGATCATGTGAAGATAGTTGTGGATGCCATGGGCGGGGACAACGCGCCCGGTGTTGAGGTCGAAGGCGCGGTTGCGGCTGTCAAATCATACAAAGACATTACAGTGGTGCTTACGGGAAAAAAAGATGCGATAGAGGCCGTTTTGGCATCGAAAAAACTCACGCAGTCACAGCGGGCGCGGCTTGAGGTTGTGCACGCCGGTGATGTTGTGACAATGTCGGACTCGCCTGCGCAGGCATACAAACAAAAGCCGGATTCATCTTTGGTTGTGGGCGCCAGGCTCATTAAAGAAGGCAAGGCTGACGCTTTTATCTCCGCCGGCAACACCGGCGCGGTTACGGTAACATCCCTGCTTATGATAGGCAGGATACCCGGGGTTTTAAGGCCGGGAATCCTCGTTCCTTTCCCCAACAAAAACGGGCTCACATCAATAATAGACGCCGGAGCGAATGTTGACTGCAAGCCCGTGCATCTTGTCCAGTTCGCGGTCATGGGAGACCTTTACGCGCGCCATATTTCAGGCATAGAAAACCCGAGGGTAGGGGTATTAAGCGTCGGCGAAGAGGATGAAAAAGGAAACGAGCTCTCAACCGCCACGCGCGAGCTCATGGCAAAGACAACCCTCAATTTTATCGGCAATGTCGAGGGCCGCGATGTCACAAACGGCGAGGTTGACGTCATTACCTGCGACGGTTTTGTCGGCAATGTCATATTAAAGCACGGCGAGGGCGTGGGCGATTACCTGATGGGCTTCATGAAATCCAGGATAAAGAAGAACCCGATCGCCATGCTCGGCGCGCTGCTCCTGATTCCCATATTCAACAAGCTCAAAAAAGAGGTTGACCCCAATGAATACGGCGGAGCCCCGCTTCTGGGCGTTAAAAAACCGGTTATTATCACTCACGGCTCAATCAAATCAAAGGGAATAAAGAAGGCCATTAAAGTGGCGTCTCAGTTCATCAACAAGCACATAAACGAGCAGATTGAAAGCGAGATTAAAAAGTTCGGAGGCGCCGGTTGAGTATAAAAGCGGGAATTCTGGCAGCGGGGCATTATCTGCCCGAAAAGGTCGTGACGAATTTTGACCTGGAGAAAATAGTTGACACAAGCGATGAATGGATAAGGACAAGGTCCGGCATAGAAGAGAGAAGAATAGCGGCTGATGACGAGTTTTCGTCCGATATGGGCGTCAAGGCCGCCCGGGATGCTTTCAGAAAATCGGGAATCAAGCCTGAAGAAATAGACCTCATAATAGTATCCACCATATCGCCGGATTTTATGTGGCCGGCCACAGCGTGCCAGGTAGGCGCCAAGCTGGGGCTTGCAGGGGTGCCGGCGTATGACATATCAGCGGCGTGTTCGGGTTTTATCTACGGCCTCGCGAATGCCGCTGCCTTTATAGAATCGGGAATGTATAAAAAGATACTTCTTGTATGCCCCGAGAAATTTTCCTCTTTTCTTGACTGGACAGACAGGAACACCTGCGTTTTAATGGCTGACGGCGCGGGCGCTGTGATTGTGGGCGCGGTGGAGGAGGGCGGGATTCTCTCCACATACATGGGTTCTGACGGCTCAAAGGTTGAATGGCTCTACCAGCCCGGAGGCGGCTGCGTATATCCCTTTAACGAAGAGACCATTAAGGGAAGAAAACAGTATATGCACATGAACGGAAAAGAGATATTCAAGTCAGCGGTTGAAATGATGCCGCTCGCAATAGAAAAAGCAATGGAAAAGGCGGGGCTGACAGCGGAAAATATTGATTTTGTAATATTTCATCAGGCAAACATAAGGATAATAGATTCAATCGCAAAAAGGTTCGGCTGGCCCGAGGAAAAAAACATAGTGAATATCCAGAAATACGGAAATACCTCGGCCGCAACCATACCCATAGCGCTCTCAGAGGCAATGGAAAACGGAAAAATAAAGAAGGGCCACACAGTCGGTTTTTCCGCGTTCGGCGGAGGATTGACCTGGGCCGGAGCTGTGGTAAAACTTTAAGGAATCAAGGATAACAACACACAAGCAGGAGGATTTGATGGCGTTGGTATTTGTCTTTCCGGGACAGGGCGCGCAGTATGTCGGAATGGGCCTCGGCCTTTACGAGGGAAACGAACGGGCAAACGCGGTTTTAAGCGAGGCAGAATCGGCTTTTGGCGGGGGCCTGCTTGACGTGATGTTTAAGGGCCCTGAGGAAGAGCTGAAAAAGACGGACTATACACAGCCTGCAATTTTCGCGCTCAGCGCGGCCATATATGAGGTTGTCAGGGAAAAATACGGGGCCAAACCGGCGTTTTTCGCGGGGCACAGCCTCGGCGAATACACGGCGCTTTACGCTGCAGGGGCATTTGATTTTAAGTCCGCGATGGAGCTTGTCAAGATACGGGGCAAGCTGATGCAGGAGGCTTCCCTTAAAATAAAGAGTTCGATGGCAGCGGTGCTCGGCCTTGACGCGGAGGCGGTAAAAGAACTGTGCGCGAGGGTAAAAGACGCGGGATATCTCGCGGCCGCGAACATAAACGCGCCGGGCCAGATTGTTGTATCGGGCGACATGGCGGCCATTAACGCTGCCGAGGCCGCGGCAAAAGAGCTCGGCGCCAAACGCTATATTAAACTGTCCGTGGCAGGCGCGTTTCATTCGGATATAATGGCGCCGGCAGCCGACGGGCTTAAAAGAGCCATGGAGAGCTTCACTTTCAGCAGGCTCAGCACGCCGGTTGTGGCCAACGCGTCAGCATCGCGGGTTGTTGAGCCGCAGGAGATAAAGGATTCGCTGGTAAAACAGGTGGTTTCACCGGTACGGTGGATTGAGACTGTTGAGTATCTTAAGGAGCACGGCGCCGGCACATTTGTTGAGTGCGGACCTGGAAATGTGCTTACAGGGCTAGTGAAGAAGATTGACAGGAGCCTTAAAACCGTAAATTACGCGAAGCTTGAGGACATTAACTCAAATATATTGTAAGACATATTAAAGAAGGAGGTGAATTAATGGGTTTGCTTGACGGAAAGACAGCTGTTGTAACCGGCGGAGCGCAGGGAATAGGCGAGGCAATAGCTTTCGCGCTCGCGGCACAGGGCGCGTCTGTCGCGGTTATTGACGTAAATCTTGAAAAGGCCCTGGAGACAGCCGCGAAGATAAAAGAAATGGGCGTTGATTCCGAGGCATACAAGGCCGATGTATCGAGCCTGGCCGATACAGAGGCTGTTATGGACAAAATTGTTGACAAATTTAAGAAGGTTGATATACTTGTCAACAACGCGGGCATTACAAGGGATAACCTGCTTATCAGGATGACCGAGCAGGAGTGGGACCTTGTGATTGCCATCAATCTCAAGGGTGTTTTCAACTATATGAAAACCGCGGGAAAAATAATGATGAAGCAGAGAAACGGCAGTATTATCAACATTTCTTCGGTAATCGGCCTGATGGGCAACGCGGCCCAGGTGAATTACGCGGCGTCAAAAGCGGGCGTCATAGGGATGACAAAGAGCATCTCGAAAGAGCTGGCGTCAAGAAATGTAAGGGTAAACGCCGTATGCCCGGGCTACATAAAAACAGCAATGACAGACAAACTGAGCGATGAGGTGAAAAACGCGATACTTGCCCATGTGCCGGCAAAAGCCATGGGAACGCCTGAAGACGTGGCAAACGCGGTGGTTTTCCTGGCATCTGATATGTCCGCGTATATCACGGGCGAGACAATCAGGGTTGACGGCGGAATGGCAATGTAAAAACAGTTTCAGAAGTTAAAAAAACAAAAAATCTTAAGGAGGAAAGAGAAAATGTCGGACAAAACAGTGGAAGAAAGAGTAAAAGATGTTGTTGTGGCGCAGCTTGGAGTGGATCCGTCAGAGGTAAAGCCTGAGGCCTCTTTTGTTGACGACCTTGGCGCGGACTCTCTTGACACAGTGGAGCTTGTAATGGCGCTTGAGGAAGAGTTCGGGCTCGAGATACCTGACGAGGACGCGGAAAAAATCAAGACAGTGGGAGAGACAATCGAGCACGTAAAATCAAAAATCGGCTGATTCTTCCCGAATACAAAGAATACAAGAGGTTCCATAATGGATAAGAAGAGAGTGGTAATAACAGGCATGGGCCTGCTGACGCCGGTGGGTAACAACACAGAGGACACATGGGCGGCCCTCCTCGCGGGAAAGAGCGGGGTTGCGCGCATTACCCTGTTTGACGCGTCCCAACACGAGACCCAAATCGGCGGAGAGATAAAGAACTTTGACCCGACAGAGGTCATGGAAAAGAAAGAGATAAGAAGGACGCCGCGCTTCATCCAGTACGCGCTGAAGACCGCGAAAGAGGCCATTGAGATGTCAAAGCTGGATTTAAACAGCATTGATAAGGACAGGGTCGCGGTAATAGTGGGCTCCGGCATAGGCGGCCTGAATGTGATGGAGGAGCAGACAAAGATACTGCTTGAGAAGGGGCCGGGAAGGGTTTCGCCTTTCCTGATACCCATGCTCATAACAAACATGGCAGGTGCCTTTGTCTCCATGAAATACGATTTTCGCGGGCCAAACTTCTCAATTGTAACGGCATGCGCGACAGGCACGCACTCGCTCGGCGAGGCGGCAAAGATGATACAGCGCGGCGACTGTGATGTCGCGGTCGCGGGCGGAGTTGAGGGCTCGATGACGCCTCTTGGGCTGGCGGGATTCTGCTCAGCCAAGAGCCTCTCGGTAAGGAACGATGACCCGGAACGCGCCTCAAGGCCCTTTGACGGAGACAGGGACGGGTTTGTAATGTCGGACGGCGCGGGGCTGCTGGTTCTTGAGTCCCTTGAGCACGCCAAGGCGCGCGGCGCGCATATAATAGCCGAGTATGCCGGTTACGGAGCCTCGGACGACGCTTATCATATGACAGCGCCGCCTGAGGACGGGGCAGGAGGCGTGTTGTGCATGAGAAACGCCCTGAAGGACGCGGGCGTGAAGCCTGAGGAGATTCAGTATGTAAACGCTCACGGCACGTCAACAAAGCTTAATGACAAGACTGAAACTGTTGTCATTAAAACGGTGTTTGGAGCGCACGCGAAGAACCTTCTGATAAGTTCCACAAAATCAATGACGGGCCATATGCTCGGCGCCACAGGGTCGGTTGAGGCCGCTATCTGTGCCTTAAGCATAAGGGACGGGGTTGTGCATCCCACAATCAACCAGACCACGCCTGACCCGGATTGTGATTTGAATTATGTGCCGAACGTAAAAAAAGAGGCGGAGATAAATGTGGCGGCCTCGAATTCCTTTGGTTTTGGCGGCCACAATGCCACTATCATAATAAAAAGGTATCAGCCGTAAGCGATGAAATCCGGGGCCATAGGAAGATTCCTGGAAAAAAAGGGCCTCTCAGGCTCAAAAGAGATTGAAGAAGCGCTTACTCACAAGTCAGCGGAGTTGCCTCATTATGAAAGGCTTGAGTTCCTCGGCGACGCTGTAATAGGCCTCGTGGTAAGCGAATTTTTATATGAGAATTTTTATCACGAGGACGTGGGGGAAATGGCAAGGCTGAAAGGCTACCTTGTCAGCAGGGATGTTCTTTACAGGATAGGAGTCAAAAACAGGATAGCTGAGGCGGCCAAAACCGGGAACACGCTGAAGCGCGCCGAGATAAGAAAGAATAAAAATATCGTCAGCGATATGGTTGAGTCTGTCATCGGCGCTGTTTACCTCCTTTTGGGCCTTGAGGAGACGCGCGCCCTGATAAACACCGTTTACAGCTCTGAATATAAACTGATAAAGAAAAAGAGGGACCTGGGCGATTATAAGTCGGAGCTTCAGATGAAGTCCCTCGGAGCGGGGTACGGCCTTCCGGAATACACCATTACAAAGTCCGCCGGAAAGGAACACAGCAAAAGGTTTTATGTGGCGGCGGGAATAAACGGAATAATAAGAGGCAGAGGCTCGGGAGCCTCTTTGAAAGAGGCGGAGCAGTCAGCCGCGAAGCAGGCATTGAAAAAACATTTTTGAGGAGGATTAAGAGATGAATTATTTTCTTTCAGACGAAGAACAGATGATTATTGAGACGGCAAGGGAGCTGGCGCAGAAAAAGATAAAGCCCATCCGCGAAAAATGCGATGAAGAGGGGATTTTTCCGTGGGACATAGTCAATGAGATGGCGGAACTGGGGCTGAGCGGGCTTTACATACCGGAGGAATACGGCGGAATGGCGCCTGAAGGCTCAAAGGGAATACTCAGGCTTGTCATAATGACAGAGGAGCTCTCAAAGGTGTGCGGCGGCATATCGCTTGCTGTCGCGGCATCCGCGCTCGGCACTTTTCCGATACTTTTGGGCGCGACCCCGGAGCAGAAGAAAAAATTCCTGCCCGGCATAGCGTCGGGCAAAAGGCTCGCGGCCTTCGGCCTGACCGAGGCTGACGCGGGCTCGGACGCGGGAGCCATGAGGACAACTGCCGTTAAAAAGGGAGATAAATACGTCATAAACGGGACAAAACAGTGGATAACAAACGGAGGCGAGGCCGAGGTATACACGGTATTTGCCATGACAGACAAGTCAAAGGGGACGAGGGGATGCTCCTGTTTCATAGTTGAAAAGGGCACGCCCGGGTTTACCTTTGGCAAAAAAGAGCACAAGATGGGAATAAGGGCATCATCAACCACAGAGCTTATTTTTCAGGACTGCGAGATTCCGGCGGAAAACCTTGTGGGCGGAAAAGAGGGCACGGGTTTTATTCACGCTGTCGGAACGCTTAACCATTCAAGGCCCGGCGTGGCAGCCCAGGCGCTCGGCATCGCGGCCGGCGCGCTTGACGAGGCGCTTTTGTATTCGAGGCAGCGCGAGCAGTTTGGCGTGAAAATCTCCTCGTTCCAGGCAATCCAGCACATGCTCGCGAACATGGCGGTTGAGGTTGAGGCTGCGCGCGCCCTTGTTTACGCCGTATCGCGCGATGTTGACGCGGGCGCCAAGGATTTCGCCAAGGAATCCGCGATGTGCAAATACTACGCGTCAGAGGTCGCGATGCGCGTGGCCACAAACGCGGTGCAGGTATTCGGCGGTTACGGATACATGAAAGAATACCCCGTTGAAAAAATGATGAGAGACGCGAAAATCACCCAGATATACGAGGGGACGAGCCAGATACAGCTCAATGAGATAGCCGCGAAGATGATTAAAGAAGCGGCGATGAGGAAGAGATAGGAATAAATTTAAAGGAGGAAAATGATGAAAATAGTTGTTTGTATTAAGCAGGTCCCTGACACAACGGATATCAAGGTTGACCCTGATACGGGCGCGCTTAAAAGGGAGACAGCCGGCACGGTCATGAACCCTTTTGACATGTACGCTGTGGAAGAGGGATTGAGGCTCAGGGAAAAGCTGGGAGGCACAGTCACTGTTTTGACAATGGGCCCGCCCATGGCAAAAGAGATGCTTAAAGTTACCATAGGAATGGGCGTTGACGAGGCTGTGCTTATCTCGGATAAAAAGCTCGCGGGATCTGATACGTGGGCGACCGCTTACGCGCTCTCAAAGGCGTGTGAAAAGGCCGGTTTTGACCTTTTGATTTTCGGAAAGCAGGCGGTTGACGGCGACACCGCGCATGTGGGGCCCTCTACGGCAACATATCTTAAGATACCCTCGCTTACATGGGTAAAAAAGATAAGGGAATCGTCGGATACGGAGATAACCGTTGAAAAGATGATGGAGGACGGCGTGGATGTGGTGAAGACAAAGCTTCCCGCGGCCATAACCGTCGTAAAGGAGATAAACGAGCCGAGGCTCGAGTCGCTTAAGGGAAAAATGAGGGCGAAAAAATACGAGCCCGCTGTATGGAGCCTTGAGGACATAGGCGGAGACGAGTCAATGGTGGGGCTGAAAAATTCGCCCACAAGAGTGGCAAAGAGCTGGTCCGCCACAAGGCAGCCCGGCAAGGCAGAGATGCTGTCCGGGGAAAATGAGCAGATTGCGGATACTTTGTTTGCCAAAATAAAAGAACTCGGGTTCATAAAATAGGAGGCATGTAAAATGGCGGATTTCAACAAGGCTGATTATAAGGGCGTATGGGTCTTCGCTGAACAGCGAAACGGCGTAATGCACAACGTGGCTTTTGAGCTGCTTGGAAAGGGGCGCGAGCTCGCGGGAGAGCTTAAGACAGAGCTTGCGGCGGTACTCATAGGAAAGGATATAAAGCCGCTGGCGCAGGAGCTGATAGCGGCCGGCGCTGACAAGGTATATGTTGTCGATAACCCGGCGCTTGCGCATTTTAATGATGAGGTTTATTCTTCGGTATTGAGGGACATCGCGGCTGAATACAAGCCTGAAATCATTCTCGCGGGCGCGACATCGGTCGGAAGGGCCTTTTTTCCGAGGGTCTCGATACTCTTAAACGCGGGCCTGACCGCGGACTGCACTGCCTTTGAGCTTGATTTGGCCGAGAGAAACCTCTTTCAGATAAGGCCCGCTTTTGGAGGCAGCCTTATGGCAAAAATCATCACGCCCGAGAGGCGGCCGCAGATGGCGACCGCGCGCTATAAGGTCTTTAAGGCGCTTGAAAAGGACGCGTCAAGGACAGGAGAGATAATAGAGCCAAAGATAAACGATGATAGTTTCAAATCCATATCGCAGTTTGTCGAGTTCATTGAGGAGGTTGAGACAACGGTCAACCTATCCGAGGCCGATATAATAGTATCGGGCGGCAGGGGAATGGGAAGCGGCGATAATTTCAGGCTGATAAAGGAGCTGGCAGAGTCGCTTGGAGGCGCGGTGGGCGCGTCGAGGGCGGCAGTTGACTCGGGCTGGATACAATACTCGCACCAGGTCGGCCAGACAGGAAAGACCGTCTCGCCGAAGCTTTACATAGCCTGCGGAATATCGGGCGCGGTCCAGCATCTCGCGGGAATGCAGAGCTCGGACATAATCGTGGCGATTAACAAGGACCCTGAAGCGCCCATATTCGGCGTTGCCAAATTCGGGATTGTAGGGGATATCTTTTCGGTTGTGCCCGCGATAATAGAGCGGATGAAGAAGAGGTAGCGCCGCTGACAGCGGCAGGGGGCTGAAGTGAAACTTGATATTTCGTCTTTGGAAAAGGCATTGGAGACGCTTGAGACCGCGATAACCCAGGTAAACGGCCTTGACACATCCAACCCGCTTAAAACCACGGCAAGAGACGGCGCCATTCAGCGCTTTGAATACACATTTGAGCTTTCGTGGAAGATGATAAAACGCTACCTTGAGATGTACATGGCGGACAAGGCGGATGAACTCTCAGCCAAGGACCTTTTCCGGAGGGGCGCTGAAGCAGGGCTTATAACAGAACCCGCGAAATGGTTCGTATTCAGGGAGGCGCGAAACAGGACAACCCACACCTATAACAGAGCCGCTGCTGAAGAGGTGTATAAGGCCGCGGAAGAATTTGTTCCGCACGCGAAGGAGCTTGCCGCGAAACTTAAGGAGAAGGCGTGATACCGGGAGCGCCCGAATCCGAAATCAGGGAAATACTCGGTATTATAAACAAACACCTGCCCCGGGCAAAAGTATGCGCGTTCGGCTCGAGGGCAGCCGGAAACCACAAGCCCTCATCCGACCTTGATATATGCGTTGACGCGGGCAGAAAAATCACGCTGGAAGAATCAGCTTTGATTAAGAGGGCGCTTGATGAAACCGACCTGCCGTACAGGGTTGATATAATTGACCGGGCGGCTGTTGACGCCAAATTCCTTGAAATTATCAAAAAAACCGAAGTAATATTGGGTTAAAAGCATTTTAGAGGGGGGGAGCGGGGTTTTTTTTAACACTGTTTTAATCGGTTTTTCCTTGAATTATAAACTGCCCTGTGTTATTATCTAAACGTTGTTTTTAAGTGCCGGAATAAAAAAATCTTCAAGGAGGATATAGAAATGGCAAAGAAAAAGGCTGTAAAAAAGCAGGCAAAAGCCAAAACAAAGACAAAGGTAAAGGCAAAAACAAAAGCAAAAGCTTCGGGTTCAAAGAAAAAGTACATTTACTTTTTCGGCAAAGGCAAAGCTGACGGAACAGGCGAGATGAAGGGGCTGCTGGGCGGCAAAGGCGCGGGGCTCGCTGAGATGACAAAAGCCGGAGTGCCTGTGCCTCCGGGATTCACCATTACAACAGAGGTGTGCAACCTGTTCTATGAAGTGGGCAATAAGACACCCGCTGAGGTGGAAAAGCAGATGATTGAGTATGTGGCGAAACTTGAGGCCGCTACGGGCAAGAAATTCGGCGGGGAAAATCCCCTGCTTGTGTCGGTCCGCTCGGGCGCGAAGTTCTCAATGCCGGGAATGATGGACACCATTTTAAACCTCGGAATCAACGACAATGTTGTAAACGCCATGGTAAAGCTGACAGGCAACGAGCGGTTCGCGTGGGACAGCTACAGAAGGTTTATAACGATGTTCTCGGATGTCGCGCTTGACCTTCCCAAGTCCAACTTTGAGCACCTGCTCGAGTCAATGAAGGAGAAAAAGGGAGTAAAACTTGACACTGACCTTAACGCGTCTGACCTCAAAGAGCTTGTAAAACAGTCCAAGGAGCTTTTCAAGGAGAAGATGGGATACGATTTTCCCCAGGACCCGATTGACCAGCTCAAGGCAGCGCGCGACGCTGTCTTTAAATCGTGGATGAACGAGAGGGCAAAGACATACAGAAAGATGAACGACATACCGCACGACCTGGGCACAGCGGTTAATGTGCAGGCAATGGTATTCGGAAACATGGGCAATGACTCGGGCACAGGCGTGGGCTTTACAAGGAACCCGTCCACGGGCGAGCACATGTTCTACGGCGAGTACCTCATAAACGCGCAGGGCGAGGATGTTGTGGCGGGAATAAGGACGCCGCAGCCCATAGCGTCGCTTGAAAAAGAGATGCCGGTGGTTTACAAACAGCTCAGGGACATAACCGAAAAACTGGAGAAACATTACAGGGACATACAGGATTTTGAGTTCACCATTGAAAAAGGGACGCTCTTCATGCTCCAGACACGCTCGGGCAAAAGAACGGCGCATGCCGCGGTTAAAATCGCGGTTGACATGGTTGAGGAAAAACTTATAACAAAAGAAGAGGCTGTCATGAGGATTGCCCCTTCCACGCTTGACCAGCTTCTCCACCCGCTCTTTGACCCTTCGGCAAAGATAGAGGTTGTGGCAAAGGGCCTGCCCGCGTCGCCGGGCGCGGCCTCAGGAAGGGCGATTTTTACCGCTGATGACGCTGTGGCGTGGAAAGAAAAGGGCGAAAAGACCATACTTGTAAGGCTTGAGACCTGCCCTGACGACATACACGGAATGGACGCGGCTGTCGGCATACTGACAGCGCGCGGCGGAATGACCTCCCACGCCGCTGTTGTGGCGAGGGGAATGGGCAAGTGCTGTGTGGCGGGCTGTGAAGAGATAAAGGTGAGCGAGGCTGACAAGACAATAACGCTCAAAGACGGCGGAAAGATTGTTGAGGGAGACTGGATATCCCTTGACGGCTCAAAAGGGCTCGTCATAAAGGGCAAGGTTCCGACAATCGAGGCAAAGCTTGTGGGCGAGTTCGGAAAATATATGGAATGGGCGGACGCCTACAGAAGGCTGAAAGTAAGGGCAAACGCCGATGTTCCCAAAGACGCGAAAGTGGCCAAGGAATTCGGCGCTGAGGGCATAGGGCTCTGCAGGACAGAGCACATGTTCTTTGAGGCTGACAGGATACCGCACATGCAGGCGATGATTCTCGCGAAAGACGAGGCAGGAAGAAGGGAAGCGTTAAACAGGCTGCTTCCGATGCAGAGGAGCGATTTTAAGGGCCTCTTTGAGACAATGGACGGCTACGGAGTCACAATCAGGCTGCTTGACCCGCCGCTTCACGAGTTCCTGCCCAAGCGCGAGGAGCTGATGAACGCCATAACAGCGATGGAGGCAAAGGGCAGCACCGAGCTTGCTGACGCGGGCCTTAAAAAGGCGCTTGAGCTTGTAAAAGAGGGCTCAAATGACCTTGAGAAGGCAAAGGTTCTTTTCCACAGGGTGGAAGAGCTTCATGAGTTCAACCCCATGCTCGGACACAGGGGCTGCAGGCTCGGCATAACCTATCCGGAGATAACAGAGATGCAGGCAAGGGCGATTATCGAGGCAGCATGCGAGGTCTACAAATCGGGCAAAAAGCTTGTGCCCGAGATAATGGTGCCGCTTGTAATCAACGCGAATGAATTCGCCGACCAGAAAAGGATAATTGACTCGGTCGCGAAAAAAGTAATGGAAGAGCAGGGCGTAAGGCTCACCTATATGGTGGGCACCATGATTGAGATTCCGCGCGCCTGTGTGACAGCGGACAAGATAGCCGCTGAAGCCGAGTTCTTCTCATTCGGCACAAACGACCTGACGCAGACCGGCCTTGGTTTCAGCCGCGACGACGCCGGCAAGTTCATCAAGGTCTATATTGACAAGGGAATATTCGAGAAGGACCCGTTCCAGACCCTTGACCGGGACGGAGTGGGGCTTCTTATGAAGACAGCCGTTGAAAAGGGCAGAAAGACAAGGCCGAAAATCAAGCTCGGTATCTGCGGAGAGCACGGCGGAGACCCCGCGTCAGTTGAGTTCTGCCACACGCTGGACCTTGATTACGTCTCCTGCTCGCCCTTCAGAGTGCCGATAGCAAGGCTCGCCGCGGCGCAGGCGGTAATAAAGGAGAAGATGGAGTCTAAGGGAAAAAAGGTAAAGGACAGAGACAGATAATATAATCCACTAAAGATTAACATAAAAACAGCGGCGGGTTATCCCGCCGCTGTTTTTTTTTATGCGAAGGCGGACTATTTTGCAGCTTCGTTGACCTTTATCCAGTCCTTGAGCTCGCCGTTATACTGGCCGCCCTTCATGGGAGGGGACATGACGAATTTAATCCTGCCCTTGTGCATAAGAGCGATGCCTTTAAGGGATTTGAGTATTATGTGCCACTTAGCCTCATTCTCTATCCCCGCGATTATGTATTTTGAAAGGGGTTCCGCGGTTGTCAGTGAGTGTTTCTTCACGTTCTCAAGCAGCAGGTTGTGTATCCTGTTTAAGCTTTCTCCCTCAGCCTCAATATCCCAAGAAACCGTAAAATGCATAATTCACCTCGTTACCCCATTATAATTAACCCGCAAAAAAATAACAAGAACAAAACACGCATCAAGCCCTGTATTTGTTTAGTTTTAGTATTTGCTTTGTCTTTGTTTCGTCCGTGTAGCCGCGAACTTCAGTTCGCGCTGTAGTTGTACTTGCACTTTAAATTTTAAGTTTTCAGTTTGCCGTCTCTCCTTTCTCCTCTCGCTTCTCTACTTTCCCGCCCTGCACCGGAGTGAAACGACCGGTACAGGGCGCCCCACTTTCCCACTTGACAACTTACCCCACACACTGTATATTTGTATCAGCAAAGGAGGCGCAAAATGAAAAGGCGAAGCCGCAAACCCGGAACAACCATTGAGGTAAGGGAGGAATTTTCCCCTTACGGCACAAAAACGCTGGATTCAAAGGACAGGATTAGCCTGGGCGGAAAGCTTAAAAGCCTGCTTAAGCAGGGAGCTGACGCGGATGGATTTATGGTATATGTGGGGAAGAACGGGGACATTCTGCTCCGGCCCGGCGTAACAGTGCCGAGCAGTGAGGCGTGGGTTTACAAAAACCGCGCTGTTATGGGCAGCATAAGGAAAGGGCTGGAAGAGGCCTCTGAAGGCAAAACCAGGCGCGTAAAGAAGCTGGGCCCGTTCCTTGATGAACTGTGAAATTTGCCCTTAATTTTACCCCGGAAGCAGTGGAAAAGATAGCGGTATTGAAACGCTATAAAGCCGTTGTAAAGGCGCTGGGGTTCCTGCAGTCCAACCCAAGGCACCCCGGCCTCAAGACGCATGAGTTTACGTCGTTTAAGGGGCCGAAAGGGGAGAAGATATTTGAAGCATACGCCGAACAAAACACTCCCGCCGCATACAGGGTGTTTTTTTATTATGGCCCGGGCAAAGGCGAAATAACAGTCTTCACCATCACTCCCCATCCGTAAGGTTTTGTTGCCAGGGACTCTTTTCAGGGGTAGAGGGTAGGGTGAGGGTGATGTAGTTGTATTTTAAGTCTGTCTGTCTTTTCAAATTCTCGAATAATCGAATCCTCGAATCTCCCGCTATGCGCCGATCGTTTTACTCTGGTACAGGGCGCCGCGCATTTCCGATTGCAACTTTTTTGTGAATTATGGTATATTGTATAAGTGAAAGGGATAAAAATGTTATGCTGATTGGGAATACTTTTTTGAGAAGGGGTGGATAGGTGGAGAAAAGAAAGAAATTAGGGCAGAAAAGTATGAAAAACTCGGACAAGGACAAAAGGGGGTTGAGATGCCGGTATATAAGGTAGTTGCTGACAAGGCTAAACAGTTAAAAGTTACGGACTTTAAAAATGAAAAAGCGCTTCAGTCGTTTGTGGAAAAAAACCTTGAGGAGATATTTAACTGCCGTTTTGTCGCGAGTGAGTTTCACACAGGCGCGCAGCACTCGGGCCGGATAGACACGCTCGCCCTTTCTGAGGACAATAACCCGGTGATTATTGAGTATAAGATTGTAGAGTCTTCCGAACTGGTTAATCAGAGCCTGTTTTACATGTCCTGGATAAAGGACCATAAAGGGGATTATCAGATTGCCGTGGAAAAGACTCTGGGGAAAAAGGTTGAGATTGACTGGGGTGATATAAGGGTTATTTGTATAGCGCCGGGGTATAAAAGATACGACCTTCACGCCGTGAAAATGATAGGAGCAAATGTAGAGCTTTGGGAATATAAACTTCTTGAGGATGGCGTCTTTGTCCTTGAGGAGGTTTTCAGAAAGACGTCGGCATTGACAGATGTTGTAAAGGCGGTAAAGAACGGAAAAAATCCGGTAATGGTAGCGGCAGGTAAAAAAGCCGCGCAGTCAAGGCTGACAGGCGAGTACAGCTTTGAGGAGCATTTAAAGGGCGCAGGCGCAAAAACAGGGGGTTTATTGAAGAAATTGAGGGAGTATATCATGGAAATAAGCGATTCTATTGAGGAGGCGCCGAAAAAGTATTATGTTGCCTACAAAACAACAAAGAATTTTGTCTGCCTTGAGGCAAGGAAAAAGAAATTGTACATGTACCTTAGGCTAAATCCAAAGGATCTAAAACAACTTCCCGCGAACGCAAGGGATGTGAGGGAAATAGGGCATTTTGGAACAGGGGATCTTGAGTATACAGTAAGGGAAGAGGCGGATATTGAAGAGGCAAAGAAGTTTATAATGCTTGCATATAAAAACAGCGGGGGATGAGATGGGGGAAGGAATAACCGCATAAACGCACACCGGGGGAGTGGGTGAAGTTGGAGGAGTTGAGAAAATAGGCTTTATAAATAAAGGGTTTTGTCGTATAATGTTTGCGTAATTATAAGAGGAGGCATTTGTGGACGGGAAATCAGAGGACATAAAAAAAGCGCAGGTTGAGAAGCTTAGAGAGCTATTTCCTGAGGCGGTTTCTGAAGGAGAGATTGACTGGGAGCGGCTGCAAATCACGCTGGGCAGGGACAATGAGCTTAAGGATGAGCGGTATGTCCTGAACTGGGCCGGAAAGACAGAGGCTTTCCGCGCAATTCAGCAGCCCACAACCGCCACGCTCGCGCCCGCGCCGAAAGAATCAATAAATTTTGATACGACTGAGAATGTCTTTATAGAGGGGGAAAATCTTGAGGTCCTGAAAATTCTGCAAAAGTCATATTACGGTAAGATTAAGATGATATA
>DSBP01000179.1 GCA_011049465.1 bacterium
ATCTCGTCCTTTGTGTACCCCAGCATCATTATCACGTCACCCGCGCCCCGAAAAAACTGTTTCGCGTATCTCGCCCCCTTACCCTTTATATACCCAACCATTCCCACAACAGGCGTGGGATATATGGCGCCCGCCGGCCCTTCGTTATAAAAACTGACGTTCCCGCCCGTTACCGGGGTTTTAAACACTTTCGCGGCAGCGCACATACCCTCTACCGCCTGTTCAAACTGCCAGAATATCTCCAGGTCCTCCGGATTGCCGAAATTAAGGCAGTTTGTAAAGGCCACAGGTTCCGCGCCAGAGCAGCTCACATTTCTTGCCGCCTCAGCCACGGCTATGGCGCCACCCTTAAACGGGTCAAGATAAACATACCTTCCGTTGCAGTCAACCGAAGCTGCTATCATTAAATCCTCTCCCTTGACCTTAATAACAGCCGCGTCAGAACCCGGCAGCGTGTATGTCCCTGTCTGAACCATGTGGTCGTATTCTTCCCATATGGCAGACTTGCAGGCGATATTGGGGGATTTAAGCATTTTTTTAAAGACGCCTTCCATATCCGCAGGCGGCTCAATTTCAGATGTTATGATACCCGCTTTTTTCAGGTATTCCGGCTTTTTTCCCTTTTGCTTTTTAAGAGGAAAATACCTGTACGAGCTGTCTGTCAGCGCCGGAACAGGTATGTCCGCCGCAACCGCTCCTTTTTCCAGTATAACGAGATGCGGCTTTTTTATCACCCTTCCTATTTTTACCGCGTGAAGCCCCCATTTTTTCAATACCCTCGCAACCTTTGCCTCATCCCCTTTTTTACATACCATGAGCATTCTTTCCTGCGACTCCGAGAGCATGGCCTCATAAGCGTTCATCCCCTTTTCCCTCATGGGCACCTTGTCTATGTCTATTTCCATGCCGTTGCCGGCCCTGTATGCCATCTCTGCCGAGGAAGATGTAAGCCCGGCCGCGCCCATATCCTGTATTCCTACAACAAGCTTTTTATCTATGAGCTCAAGCGTGGCCTCAAGAAGCAGTTTTTCCATAAAGGGGTCCGCCACCTGGACAGACGACCTCTTCGCCGCGGTCTCTTCTGTGAGCTCGGCGGACGCGAATGAGGCGCCGTGTATTCCGTCGCGCCCCGTAAGTGAGCCTATATACATAACAGGGTTTCCAACGCCCCGCGCAATACCCTTTTTAATCTTCTTTTTGTGAACAATGCCTATGGTCATGGCATTGACAAGGCAGTTATCCTCGTATGAATCCTCAAACACCGTTTCGCCCGCGACTGTCGGCACGCCCACACAGTTGCCGTAAAAGGCTATTCCTTTTACCACGCCCGGAAGCAACCGCTGCGTGTTTTTTGACTCAAGCCTTCCAAACCTTAATGAATTAAGCGACGCAATCGGCCTCGCTCCCATGGTGAACACGTCCCTGAGTATTCCTCCCACGCCTGTTGCCGCGCCCTGAAAAGGCTCTACTGCGGACGGGTGGTTGTGCGATTCTATCTTGAAAGCAACTCCGATATTTCCGCCCGCGTCAATTATGCCCGCGTTCTCGCCCGGCCCCTGGAGCACGTATTTTCCCTTGACGGGAAACTTTTTTAATACAGGCTTTGAATGCTTGTAGCTGCAGTGTTCCGACCACATTGCCGAGAATATGCCGAGCTCCACAAAAGAGGGCTCCCGCCCCAGTATTTTCAGTATATTGGCGTACTCGTCATCCCGTATGCCGTGCTGCTCTGTTATCTCTTTTGTAATCTTGACTTTGTTGTAATTCATCAGACACTCCGTTTTATATTTTCAGCTCTTCTTTATATAATTTACAACCGACTCAAATATCAGCCTGCCGTCTTCTGACCCGAGCTCTTTTATCATGGAACGCTCCGGGTGCGGCATCATGCCGAGGACATTCCCCGCCTTATTGGTTATTCCCGCTATGTTGTAAAGGGCGCCGTTCGGGTTTGATTCCGCAGAAGGTTTTCCCGACGGGCTCGAATACCTGAACGCCACCCTGCCGGATTTAATCAGGGAATTCAACGCCTTGTCATCACAGAAATAATTGCCCTCCTGGTGCGCTATGGGCATCCTGAGGACGCGGCCCTTCGGAATCATGTTTGTAAACGGCGATGTCCCGTTTTCCGCAGTTAAATTGACATATTTGCATATAAACTTGAGGCTGCTGTTCGTGAGCATCGCGCCCGGCAAAAGCCCTGCCTCAAGAAGAATCTGGAACCCGTTGCATATCCCGATTATATATTTGTTCTTCTTCGCGGCAAAACCCTGTATGCCCTCCATAACAGGCGCGAACCTGGCTATGGAACCGGCTCTTAAGTAATCGCCGTAAGAAAAACCGCCCGCTATGATAATTACATCGTACTTCATAATTTTTCCGTCTTCGTGCCATATAAAATCAGCCTTGTGCCCCAGGACATCCTTTACTGCCCAGAGGCAATCTTTGTCACAGTTGGACCCGGGAAAGGTAATAACACCGAACTTTATCATTTATCGCTCCTGGTATATTCAAGCCGTTTATAAAACCCGCCGGCTCATTCGATTTCAAACCTGTATTGCTCTATATTGGGATTCGCGAGAAGCTTGTCGCAGATTTCGTCTATTTCTTTCTTAAGCGACGGCCCGGCGCCGTTCTTTGTTTCCAGCTCAATAAACTTGCCGATTCTTACTTCTTCTATATTTTTATAGCCCATCTTATCAAGCGCGTTCTTCACTGTCTTGCCCTGGGGGTCAAGGACCCCGTCCTTAAAGGTAACATAAACCTTAACCTTTGCCATATCCGTTTTCTCCTGATTTGTTTTGAAAAGACAATACATTTTATATATAAAGCCCTGTTTTTGCAAGGAGTTTTTTTACCCCTTATAAAACCCGTTTTCCCGCCGCTTCAGTACGCCGGCCGTTCAAGTTCTATAACCATTACATCAACAAAAGGGCCTCCCACAAGCAATAATTTTTTTCTGTCCGCGCTGATTGAAGTCAGGCTCAAAGAAGGCAGATCATACTCTCCCATAAAATTAACCTTTTCAGGATATATAAACCTATTAATCTTTTTTCTTTTAATATCATATAAACAAAGATACTTATTTGCAGTATCCTTAACAGCCCGGCCTCTTCCCGCCAGCCTCCTAGATGCGCTGCATATTGATATCCCTGTCCTGTATCTATACTGTGCTATTTACCAACCCCATCAACTTATACTTGGCCTGCAGAGAGTTTTGAGAAATCCAGCAGCGCCGCACGCTCCAACATTATCACGATAATTATAACAGCGGTCGTTCAGGCTCACTACAAAAGATTTGTCAAACTTCAAATTTTTAAACCCCTTTTTTATTTTCACAATATTATCCACCGCATGATTATTAAGGGACATTCCTGCTTTAAACTCGGCCAGAGTGAAGCCCGAAGAGTTTTCTATCATTAAATCAACCTCTACCCCTTTATTCGTCCTCAGGAAAAACAGGTTATCTTCCCTGCCCTCCACAGAAAGAATTTTTATTGTCTCGGAAACGCAAAAATTCTCAAAAACCGCGCCTAAAAAGGCGCCTGAATAAAGCAGTTTATTGCTGCCGATTTTCAGCAGGGCACATAACAGGCCGGTGTCCAGAAAATAAACCTTTGGCATTTTCACAAGACGTTTTGTAATTCTCGCGTAAAACGGCCTCAGAAGCCTTATTATTCCCGAGGCTTCCAGAATTGATATCCATCTCTTAATTGTAGCCGCAGGAATACCCGAATCAGCAGACAGCGCTGAGATGTTTAATAATTGAGCCGCTCTTGAAGCAAGCATTTTTAAAATAATATTAAAATCCCCCAGGCTGCCTATGTTATAAATGATTTTTACATCCCTTTCGATGTAAGTTTTTATATAACTCTCGTACCATAAGGAAGAATCAATGTTTTTTGCGGTAAAAACTTCAGGATAAAGCCCTTTTAAAGCCGCTTTTTCAAATATTTTTTTTGATGAAAACTTTTTGACTAATCCTGCCTCTATGGAATTAAACGGGTAAAGATTCATGATACCGACCCTGCCGGCAAGGGTTTCTGACAGCCCTTTCATAAGTAAAAACTGCTGTGAGCCGGTGAGTATAAAAGATGCCGGCTTCCTGTCGTTATCAACAGCCAACTTTATATAGGAAAGCAGTTTGGGGGCATATTGGATTTCATCGATTACGCATGGAGTTTTAATCTCAGTCATAAACATTTTGGGGTCATCCAGAGATCGCGCCCGGTTGTCCAGATCGTCCAGCGATACAAAATTATGGGTTTTTGATAAGAACTGCTTAAGCATGGTGGTCTTTCCGGCCTGCCTGGGCCCGGAAAGCGCTATTACGGGAAATTGTTTCATAAACTTTAACAGCCTTCTCTCAGCGGCTCTTTTAATGTAATGTTTTTTCATGCTTTTATTATATATAAAGGCGGAAGTGTTGTCAAGTACAAATCCACCATGCCATGGTGGATTTGCGCAGGCTTCCTCTTTTGCCCTTATACGGCATCCCTTACTGTTCTTGTTTTCCGGCGTCATACGCTTATCAAGGCTTTTTTAAGCCTTTGTTTTACCCTAAAAATACCCCGTAAATACCACCACACATTCCTATACCCCCGCAGCAGAACGCCACACAATACCGATCGTCTGCAAATCCGCATTGCCGGATTCAGAATTACATATTGACCCCGCCTGTTATTGATTTTGCCTGTTTTTTATGTTATTATTGCCAAAATAAGCCGCTTGTCCGGGAGACAGGCGGCTTGAAAACTAAAGGCGGTTGACCCAGTGAACTATATTGATGTGTTTTTAATCTGCGTAACCGGGCTTCTCTTTATGTTCGGCTGGCGGATACGGGGCATTTACGCGATAGTGATACCCGCTTCCTTTATCGCGGGAATCTTTTTCGCCAATTTCTTCTATCTCCCCTTTTCCTCCCTTCTCGAAGGGGCCGTGGCAGCGGAGAAGAAACGCCACCTGCTATCCTACACGCTTGTATTTCTGATCTTTGCTTCCCTGATCATAATGGCCGGAATATTCGCCGCCAAATTCTTTGACTTCTTTAAGCTGGCCTTCCTTGACAGGGCGCTGGGCGCGGCTCTGCTTATATGCGCGTTGATGATTCCCCTCTACTTTTCCATGGCGGGCCTCTCAAAAACGGGCTTTAACAAGTTTGACTACAGGTCAAAACTGAAGCAGTCCGTGTTATTTCCGCTGCTTGAGAATTATACGGGATTTATAGTAAGGCTGCCCGCGGTAAAACACCTTGAGGTAATAGAGAAGATACTGAAATAGTAAGAGCAGTTGAAAATTGAATTTTTAAAGTTGATAGTTAGTTCAAAGTTCAAAACCCGGATCTCAAGGGTAATACAATTTCTTTATAACTTTTCAGTTTTCTCTTCCTGCTCCGGTTCTTTTTTGTCCTTCGCGGGCTTCACAAACTCCAGCATAATGGACTCGGCGCCTTTTGCCGCAGCCTCTCTTTTTTTCCTGCCGGCCCGTGCCTTATAGGCCGTAACCGCTATGATACTTATGAAGAAAAAGAATACCCCGGCCGACACCACAAACATGGTGTTCGCGCCGGTAAAGAAAGCCGCGGCTACTGCCCCGGCAACAAGCAGGAACATCAGCCCCAAAACAATGTTCATTACCATATATCTCTTCATCGAACCCACAAAGACTCTCGCGAAGTTTTCGCGCCCCTTTTCCTCAACAGCAAGGTATTCCATCTTAAAGGTTTCAAGCGAGTCTATAACCTTTATGTACCTGTCGGCAAAACCCGGGTCAAACCTCGCCTTGGCCGCCTCATACCACTTCTTCAGTTCTTTAAGCCTTTTGAACCTGCCGTACACTGATATGAGAGCGTTATGCGTCTCTTCATTATAAAAATTCAGGGAAAGCGCCTTCATCAGGTATTCAGCGGCCTTTTTATCCCCTTTTTTTCCGAAAGCGTCCGCGAGCTTGAGATAAAGCGCCTCATCCGCGTCCGCATAATCAAGCGCCCTTGTATAACCCGCTATTGCCCTGTCGTAATCGCCCGCAGCAAGACACGCATCCCCCTTTTTCGTATAATCCTTGAAAGCTGCGGCCAGGTCAATGACCTTTCCGCAGAGCTGGCACTCCTCTTTTGCCCAGCTTGTCTCTGCGCCGCAATGGGGACAGTTCACACAAAAACCCCTTTTATTTTCATCTTATCACCGCCGCCTCTCTCACTTATAAGGGTTTGGAAATACGGTGAACCTGAAATTTATATAACCCAGCCAGCTGTACCCTCCGGGAAAGTGAAAATAGCCGATGTTAAAATTCATAAACCTGTCTATCTGCGTGTTTATCAGATAATAGTCGGGGATAAGCGGGTTTTCATTCGCCTCCCACGGCACTATGTACTCAACCTTGATTCCCATCCTGTCAAAAAGAGGCCTTCCAAGGCCTATATAATAAGCATTGTTCGCTTCCTTGACCCTGACTCCGGTGGACTGCTCATCAATTGATATGTGCTTGCTCAGGTAAGGCATGAAATTTGTCTGAGCTTCGCTCCCCATGCCCAGCATATATCCCAGGTGCAGGTGCGTGTCAAAGATGATTTTTTTGCCCGCAGTAAGATAAAATCCGTACATTTTATTCAAACTGCTTCCCGCCGTAAAACTCTGCGACACGCTTCGCGTATCCGTGCTCCCTATCTGGTCCTGAAGGAGTATTTTATAGGTAAAACCCAGGCCTAAAGACGGCCACGGCTCGCGCTCCTCGACAACAGTACCTTTTAAATCAACACCAAGCAGCCATACTCCTATCTTGTCAATCGTATCATTGCCCGCGTCAGTATAATCATTTGCGTCATGAGCGCCGAATAAGACGCCTATATAGTAAGTAAAAAACATATCTACGTTGAGCCCAAAATTATCATGAATATTGTTTCTGTAGGACGTTGATGTGAGTATAAGTCCTGTCCTTGGAGCGGGAAAAGGCACCACAGCCCGAACAGGCGACAGTTTTGATTCGCCGCCCTTTATGTCCACCGCTGATACGCGGTAGAAGTACCTTGCCGCAGGCTCAACATCCGTGTCCTCAAACCTGAGTTCATGCGCCGGCACAAACCTGTATTTTGCCGCAGCCTTCTCTGTCATTCCCCTGTAAATATTGTAACCCGATACATCATACGAGCCTTTTGCGGCCTGGCTCCACCTGAGCCTTACGCTCTGTATATCCTGCAATGCCCTGAACTCCGCCACATTTCCCGGCGGGTTAACGTTTCCGGTCTTCACGGACACAGTGGCCGACCTGTAACCGGCCCCGTCCCTGTCAACTGTTTCCACCACATAAAAATACTCTGTGCCCGGAACAAGTTCTTTGTCGGAAAATACTTCGGCCTTAACCGGATATGTGTTTGCCCTGATAAAATCAGCCTGCCCGTTTTGCAGCCTGTAAACATTATAATGCTCCGCCTCCTCAATTTTTGCCCATCCGAGGTTGACCGTATCGGGCCCGGCAGGCGACGCGTTTATGTTTTTCGGCGCCATATTTTTTTCCGCGGGCTCCTCAGTCACAGGCGCTTCAGGCGCCGCTGATTCAGAGGCAGCAGGCTCTGTAATTCCCGCCGCTCCCTTTTCCACTGCCCGTTCCGACGCAAAAAGCGCGGTTGAAATCAAAACCATTAAAATTAAATGTATTTTTCTCATTTTTTCAGAAAGTTCCTTATGATTTTTTTACCGCCCTCTGTCAGTATTGACTCCGGATGAAACTGGACCCCTTCGAGCGGATATTTTTTATGCCTGACACCCATTATCTCTCCCTCTTTTGTGCGGGCAGAGACAACCAACTCCTTAGGCAGTGTTTTTTTGTCAGCCACAAGCGAATGGTACCTTGTGGCAATAAACGGATTTTTAAGGCCCTTATAGACGCCCTTTGAGTCATGATAAACATCCGAGACCTTGCCGTGCATTATGCGCCTGTTTCTTATAACCTTTCCTCCCAGCGCCTCGGCAATACACTGGTGGCCCAGGCATACGCCGAGAATGGGGATTTTTTCCATAAACTCTTTTATGACAGCCTTTGAGATTCCGGCGTTTTTCGGCCATGACGGCCCCGGAGAAATCACTATGTGCGTGGGCCGCATCTTTCTTATTTTTTCAATGGAAATCCCGTCGTTTTTCACAACCCTTACCCTGTCCGTCACCTCTCCTATATACTGGACAATGTTATAGGTAAAAGAATCGTAATTATCCACAACAAGCACGTTTAATTTTTTATTCATCTTCGTTACCCGCCTCAATAACAGCCTTAAAAACCGCGCCTGCCTTATTAAGCGTCTCCCTGTGTTCTGCTTCGGGCTTTGAGTCCGCCACAATACCCGCGCCGGCCTGCATGTAGGCTGTTTTGTTCTTATAATAAACGGACCTCAGTGATATGCATGTGTTAAGCGAGCCGGAATAGCTGATGTAACCGACAGCGCCGGAATACGGCCCTCTCTTTTCATCCTCAAACTCATCTATAATCTGCATTGCCCTTACCTTTGGCGCGCCGCTTACTGTACCCGCGGGAAAAACCGCCTTGAAAGCGTCAAAAGCATCCATGTTTTTTTTAAGCGTGCCCGTCACGCCCGAGACAATATGCATAACATGAGAGTATTTTTCCACGGCCATCAGGTCGTCAACAGAGACCGTGCCTGTCTTTGACACCTTTCCTATGTCGTTTCTGCCCAGGTCTATCAGCATCACATGCTCTGCCCTTTCCTTTTCATCAGAAAGCAGCTCTTTTTCAAGGCGCCTGTCCTCTTCTGCCGACGCTCCCCTTTTTCTCGTGCCGGCAATCGGCCTTACCATGGCTTTTCCGCCTTCAACCTTTATCATAACCTCGGGCGATGCTCCTATAATGACATTTTCCCCGAACCTCAGATAATGCATGTAGGGTGACGGGTTAATAACGCGCAGTTTTCTGTAAATTTCAAGCGGCTCCGCCGTTGTCGCGGCGCTGAACCGCCTGGATATGACGACCTGTATGGCCTCGCCGTTTTTTATAAGTTTAACCGTATCCGCGACCTTCTTCTTAAACACATTCTTTGTCGTATGGCTCCTGATTTTAACGGCCGTTTTGCGGCCTTTTGCAGCGCCCGGCTTCAAAGGTTCTCTCAGCCCCTTTATTATGCGCGCGATGGCTTCCACGCCTTTCCTGTATTTCGCGGCTATGGCCGCGCGCGTGTCGTTTTCTCCCGTAAACAGGCAGTAAACGACCTTTATCTTGTGTGAGACGTGGTCAAAAACAAGAAGCACATCGGTGAACATGAAGAACATATCCGGCCACCTGATTGTGTCTTTCTGCGGCCTTGACGGGACCTTATTATAAAGCTTTGCCACATCATAGCCCACAAACCCCACTGCGCCGCCCCTCGCGGGAAGGCCGGGCACGGGCGCGACCCTGTATTTGCCGAACATCCTCTTCAGCTCGCCCAGAGGGTCGCGCGTTTCAATAACTTCCTCTTTCTTCCCGAATCTTTTTTTCATTACTCCGTCTTTGTATTCGACGGTCCCAAACGGCTCCCTGCTGATATATGAATACCTGGCGACATTTTCGCCGCCCTCAACGCTCTCAAGAAGAAATGAGTATTCGGGGTTGTCAATCTTCATATACGCGGACAAAGGCGTCTCGAGGTCAGCCAGCGTTTCCCTGTAGAGAGGAATCACATTATATTTTTTCGAGTGCTTTAAAGCCTGTTTCAGCGTAAAATTAATCATACGTCTCCTTTAAACCGCCGTCCCGCAAAAAACGTCACTTTTTCCCGTAAACATCCTCCGGGTTAAATACCTTTTCCCCACAGCCCGTAATCGTCCCGTCCTCTTTAATCTCCCTGAAAAAACAGGTGTCAAAACCGGTGTGGCAGGCTGCGCCGCCTATCTGGTTAACTTTCATCACAACAGCGTCCATATCGCAGTCAATGTAAATATTTTTCACTTCCTGCACATTGCCCGACTCCTCGCCCTTGAACCACAGCTTGTTCCTTGAGCGGGACCAGTAGTGTGCCTTTCTCAAGGCAAGAGTCTTTTCAAGCGCCTCTCTGTTCATCCATGCAATCATAAGAATATTGCCGCTCTTCTCATCCTGCGCAATGGCGGCAATAAGCCCTTTTTCGTCAAACTTCACCTTATCAATATCAAATTTTTCCATCTTGACTCCTTGTATTGTCCCGGTTTCCGGGCCATTTATATTACTAATGATAATAGAAACAGGGTGAAAGGTCAAACGGTAAATGGGCTGCCCTGTATAGATATACGCGTTCCCGCTCTGCGGGCTACAAAACAAATATAAATGTCATTTTCCGTAATCCTTGCCGGATGGTTTGTCTTCGTATTAAATATCAAATACACAATATCAATTATTAACTGTCACACCCTTACCGCCACCCCGTTTTTGCGCAAATACTGCTTCACCTTTTTAACCGAGTACTCCTTATAATGAAAAATCGAGGCAGCCAGGACAGCGTCCGCTTTGCCTTCCTTAAGCACGCGCAGCATGTGTTCGGGTCCGCCCGCGCCTCCGGAGGCTATAACAGGCACCGGAATCGTCTCAGAAACAGCGCGCGTCAGCTCAAGGTCGTATCCGCATTTGGTTCCGTCGCAGTCCATTGACGTCAGCAGTATTTCGCCCGCGCCGAGTTTTACCCCTTTTTTTATCCACTTAATCACGTCTATTCCCGCAGGCACCCTTCCACCGTGCGTGTAAACCTCCCATTTGCCGTCCGCCTTTTTCTTCGCGTCAACCGCGAGGACAATGCATTGGCTCCCAAAACGCATTGCTCCCTGCCTTATTAAAGAAGGGTTGTAAACAGCCGCTGTGTTGACAGAAACCTTATCCGCTCCGCAAAGCAGTATTTCTTTCATGTCCTTTACCCTGCGGATGCCGCCGCCCACGGTCAGGGGAATGAATACTTCTTCAGCCGTCTTTTTTACAACATCAAAGATTGTTTTTCTGCGTTCGTGGGATGCTGTTATGTCAAGAAAGACTATCTCATCGGCGCCTGCCCTGTTATATTCACAGGCCGCCTCCACAGGGTCCCCTGCGTCTTTTAATTCAAAAAATTTAATCCCCTTTACGACCCGCCCCTTATTTACATCCAGGCACGGGATTATCCGTTTGGTAAGCATGTTTTTTTAGCTGTCTTTGGCGACTTTAATCGCCTCTTTAAGTTCAATACCGCCGGTATACAGGGCTTTCCCTATTATAATCCCTTCTATGTTGTCGTATTTCTTGGAAAGCTCCATTATCCGCTCGATATTTTTCAGCCGTGAAATACCGCCTGACACAATAACCTTCATTCCCGTATTTTTTACAACCTGCTCCACGCCCTTGACATTGGGCCCCTTCATCACTCCGTCCCTGTTTATGTCGGTATAAATAATCCGCTTCACCCCTTTTTCCTCTATTTTTTTTATGAAATCAAGGGTCTTTATCTTTGTCACTTCTTTCCATCCTTTTTCCGCGACAAACCCGTCTTTGGCGTCAACGGCTATGACTATCTTTTCGCCGTACTTGTCAATCATCTTCTCCAGAAACTCATCAGACGCTATTACCGAGGTTGAAAGAATGACCCTTCTCGCGTCGGCCCTGATGTATTTTTTGATATCATCCTCGTCGCGCAGGCCGCCGCCCACCTGTATTTTTATCCTCAGCGCCCTGATAATCTTCATTATCGTCTCATAATTTTTTGTCTTGCCCGACAGCGCGCCGTCAAGGTCTATTACGTGTATCAGCCTTGCCCCTTTTCCCTGCCAGAGCTTGGCTATCTCAACGGGCTGGCTCGAATATACGGTCTCGTCGCGCACATCCCCCTGTATCAGCCTTACGCATTTTCCCCTTCTTATGTCTATAGCCGGTATTATCTGCATATTATAATGGCTCCTTTACGCTCTCTTTTTTTTATTTTTGCCGTCCTGTGCATATGCTGTAAAAATTTCTGTAGATTTTCAGCGCTGCCCCGCCGCTTTTTTCCGGATGAAACTGAAACCCGTAAATATTCCCGCTGTGCACCGCGGAAGTAAAGATGTTATTACCATATCGCGTTTTTGTCAAGACCGCTTTTTTATCGGCGGGCGCGGCGTAATAAGAATGGACAAAATAGTAAAAAGCCCTCTTATTAATCCCTTTCATTATTCCGGGGTTTCCTGCGTAGACAGCCTCGTTCCACCCCATATGAGGCACCTTGACTTTTTTTTCAAACTTAACGACCCTTCCCCTTATCAGGCCGAGCCCTTTTGTCCTGCCAAACTCTTCGCTGCTTGACAGCAGAAGCTGCATGCCGAGGCATATGCCCATAATCGGTTTTCCCGAAGCCGCTTCCTTTTGAATGAGCCGGAATAGTCCCCTCTTCTTAAGCTCTCTGACAGCGTCCTTAAAGGCGCCCACACCCGGTATCAGAATACCCGCGGATTTCATAACCTCTCTTTTACTCTCCGTAAGGACAGCCGGGACGCCGGCCTTTATCAGCCCCTTCATCACTGAATGGAGGTTCCCCATCCCGTAATTAATCACGGCTATTTTTTTCATTTAAGCCTTCCCTTTGTGCTGGGAACGCCGCTGCCGTCAACTTTAACAGCTTCCTTCAAGGCAGTCGCAAACCCTTTAAAAACAGACTCAATTATATGATGCGTGTTTTTCCCCTTAAGCCGGTCAATATGAATCGTCATGCTGCCCCCCCTTGCGACGCCCCTGAAAAATTCCTCAACAAGCTCCGTGTCAAAAGTCCCTATCCGTTTAAGCGGCAGTTTTACATTATAATCCGTATATGCCCTTCCCGAAAGGTCGATTACAACCCTGCAAAGCGCCTCATCAAGCACTCCTGCCGATCCAAAACGTTTTATCCCTTTTTTAACGCCCAGCGCCTTTGATACAGCAGCCCCAAAGGCTATGCCGGCATCTTCCGTAAGATGATGAGCGTCTATCTGCGTGTCGCCTTCGGCGTCAAGATATATGTCTATGCCGCTGTGCCTTGAGAGCTGTTCAAGCATGTGGGTCAGAAACGGCTCGTTTGTCCTGATCCTGTATTTCCCCTTACCGTCAATGTTAATCTTCATGGATATTCCCGTCTCTTTTGTTTTTCTCCTTACAACAGCTGTCCTTGAACGTTTTTTCATCACACACCCCGTTTCAGTATATTTATGGCGCGGTTATTTTCCGCGGGTTTTCCCACAGTCAGCCTGATTCTTCCCGCGCACGGCCCTTCTGTAAATGCCCTTACGGAAATTCCCTTTGCCGCGAACGCCCTTCGGGCCTTTGCCGCGTCCTTTACTTTTATATAAAAGAAGTTGGCGCTGCTCCGCGGCACATCATACAGCCCCTTTATCTCATTATACATCCTTTCCCTCTCTTTTATAACAACTTTTATGGACTTTTCAATCTTCTTACTCCTTTTAAGGGCAACTATCGCGGCTTCCTGAGTAAGCATATTCACATTATAAGGAAGCCTTACCCTGTTGACAGCCTCAATAATATCAGGCCCCGCGGCAATATAACCAAGCCTCAGCCCCGCCATTGAAAAGGATTTGGAGAAGGTCCTTAAAACCGCCAGGTTTTTGTATTTTTTCAGCAGAGGCAGGAGCGTCTCTCCGGAGAAATCAAAATAAGCCTCGTCAATCACAACAATACCCCGGGCAGCCTCTATAATTTTCACAAGCTCTTTTTTGTTAAAAACAACGCCCGTCGGATTGTTGGGCGACGCTATAAAAGAGAGCTTTGCCGAAGGCCATGACACAGCCTTTATAAACATCTCCGGGTTAATACCGAAACCCGCCCCTGCTTCCACCCTCAGGGGCCTTACCCCGGCGGCGCGCGCTATCAGTTCATACATGACAAAAGTGGGCGAAGGCACAACAATACAGTCCCCGGGCCCCGCATACGCCTGTATAAGGCAGGCAATAATCTCATCAGAGCCGTTCCCGAAAACTATGCTTTCCGGCCGGACATTAAGATGCGCTGATAAGGCTCTTTTTAACCGCGAAGCAACGGGGTCGGGATACCTGTTGAAATCCTCCTTCATGAACATGCCCAGCATCTCTTTTTTTACATCCGCGGGAATATCATACGGATTTTCATTCGCGTCCATCTTGCATCCGGATGCCTCAAGATTGGGCGCATAGGGCTTTAAACCCGCGATGCTTTTTCTCATTGTTATTTTTTTATTGCGTGCCAACTTCGTTTCCTTTCAGGTTTATAGCAGGCTGCAGGCAAAACCCTTATCTCTTTTTGCGGCTTCTTATCCTTATGCTCTCCCCATGGTAATACAGCCCTTCCGCGTCCGCCATTTTCGCCGCCTGTTCCCCGAACTTTTTCATCGCGGCCCGGCCGGCCTCCACAACATGCGTGTGTTTCATAAAATCAAGCACCGACAGCCCCGAAAAATGCCTTGCCGTGCCGTTCGTGGGAAGTATATGGTTCGCGCCGGCCATATAATCACCGAACGCGACAGGGGACATATTCCCCGAGAATATCGCAGGCGCGTTGGTAATTCTTTTTATGAACGCCCCGGGGTTTTTAACCGCCGCAGTAAGGTGCTCCGGCGCCTTATAATTCACAATCTCAGCGGCTTCTTCAATATTTTTTGTCACTATTATCGCGGCGTTTATTTTGATTTTTTTGCCCTGCTTTTTAACGGCTTTTTCAACCGCCAAAGCCAGCCTTTGCGACGGCGTCACAAGCAGAGAATGTCCGTTTACGTGCTCGGCCTGCGCGCACAGGTCGCACGCGATAAAATCCGGATCAGCCGTGTCGTCAGCCACAACGGTTATTTCCGATGGCCCGTTTATGGAATCAATTCCGATAATTCCAAAAAGATGTTTTTTTGCCATTGTTGAGTATATGTTCCCCGGGCCCGCCGCCTTATTGACAGCCGGAACGCTCTGCGTCCCATAAGCAAGCGCAGCTATTGCCTGGGCGCCTCCTGCTCTGTATGCCTCTGTTATTCCCAGCATTTCCGCCGTTGCCAGTATATAAGGGTTTATCTCTCCCCTGCTCCTCGGCGGGGAGACAATAACTATTTTTTTGACTCCTGCCACTATCGCCGGTATCACAGCCATGAGCACCGTGGAAAAAAGAGGAGACTGCCCGCCCGGAACGTATATCCCCGCGGAATCCAGCGGCACGTATTTCTGCGTTATTTTATATCCCGTATTTCTGAAGACATAACCGCTTATATTGTTTTTTTGCATCCGGTGAAACCCTGTAATGTTTTTAGCCGCGGTTTTTATGGCGGGCCACAGCGATTTTTCAACCGCTCCGGCCGCTTTTTTAAAAGCCTCGCGGGGAACCCTAATATCCTGTATGTCAGCGCCGTCAAATTTTAACGCGTATTTCCTCAGGGCGTTGTCCCCGTTTTTTCTCACATCCTCAATTATATCAAGAACCGGTTTTGATACGGAAAAATCGCTTTTATTAAGGTAATCAATATAAGCAAAAACTTTTTTTCTCGCCGTTCCCTTAAACCTGAATTTTTTTATCATTACGCACCGCCTTTCCCATCATCTTCGCCGCCGGTTTTTTCTTTTTCCGCGCCGCTGTCCTTAGCCCCTGTTTCCGAACCCCTCTCCTTCGAATACAGCTTCCGCCTCATCACGCTGGTAAGATTTACCCGCTTAAGCTCTTTCTCAACCAGTTTAAAATCAGTATTTTCCCCGGTCCTGTCAGACAGCTCTTTCGCGTACCTGCGCGTGTTCCACTCAGGGTTGGCTATTATCATCCTCATCAGCTCTTTTTTTATCACAAACGTCATGAACTTCATCTTTTTTTCCGTAATCCTTCCAGCCTTAACCGCCCTTAATGCCTTAAGGTTCACCCCGAGTTTTCTCTCAATATCCTTAATTTTCATCTTTTTCTTCCTCATCTTCTCAACCTGCCTTGTAATTCTGTTTATGGCGTTCCTTTCGGTCCGCTTCTCCTTAATGGCAACGACAGAGATATCGTCATTCTGCGGGTATCCCTGAGTAAACTCAGCAAGCTCCCTGTTTAGGTTCTCGATAAATTCTCCTGCTGACAGTTTTCCGTATTTCTTTATGCATTCGACAAAACGCTTTTCCCCGTACTGTTCCCGCCTTCCGTTCATTGCCTCGGGAATCCCGTCCGTATAAACCACTATCATGTCATCTTTTGCCAATTTTACATTCTCCTCGACCATTACTTTTTTGAAGAGTTCGTCATCAGGCAGCGCAATTCCGAGAGGGAAACCCTTGGGCTTGATATAATAAATTTTTTCCTCTTTTGCCCTGTAAAGAATGAGCGGGTCATGCCCCGCGCTTGCGAAATTTATTTTTCTGCTTACAGAATCAAGCACAAGATAAAAAGCTGTAACAAACATGCCCTTTTTCATGTCATCCTTGATAAAGCTGTTAACCTTTGTCATGACGCTTTTCGCGGATTTATTCTGAAGCGCAACAAGCCTTACCACTGTCCTTGTTATGGTCATGACAAGCGAGCCCGGCACGCCTTTGCCCGCGACATCCGCCACTATAACACCCAGTAAATTTGGCCCGATATTCATAATATCATAGTAATCTCCACCCACCTCTTTTGCCGAACGGTACATTGAGGCTATGTCAAAACCTCCCGTATCAGGCATCTCCTTTGGCAGAAGCGTATGCTGGATTTCCTTTGCCACCTGTATCTCTTTCTGAAACCTCTCCTGCTCAACAAGCGATTCCTGCGCTCCTCTGAACTTTCCCGCCATATCATTGAAAGCTCTGGCTATCTGGGAGAATTCATCCTCCCCTTCAAGCTCTATCCTGTGGTCGAGCCTCCCTTCTCCTATGGCAAGCACTCCCTCACGCAGCCTTTTCATCGGCCGCGTTATCATGCCCATCAGCAGGTATATGCCCAGTGCGCCGACAGCAAACACCAGCGCGGTAATAAACAGCACATTGGTCTTCCTTCCGGCCATGACTTTCAGCACTGCCGCATGCGGCACCACGAGCCGCGCTTCCCCCAGATCCTCATTTCTGAAAATAATGGGCTCCACAAATTCATACCTGTCTCTAAAAGACAGCACCATTACCTTTCCCACCAAGAATTCCCCGCTTGGCTCTTCCGCGGGCCTGTATATGCTGTGAAGAGCCGCTGAATTATTATGAGCAAAAATCCTGTGTTCTGTATTCATCACAAATACAGACGATATTCCCGGATTGCTTGACTTTATTTCCCTGAGCATCCTTATCAAAGGCAGATAATTATTCTTTATCATGCTCTCCTTGCTGGATTCCGCCACGGATTTGACGGTTTCAGCGCACGAGCTCATAAACCTGTGCTTTATCGCCTCTCTTTCGTGGTAAATAAAATAAAAATATATTCCCGCCACAATCATAAGTATCAGAAGAGTTGCCGAGAGCACAAATTTTTCCCTCACTCCTTTGGATGACGCGATAAAAGAACCTATACGCTCGCCTATTGACGGTTTTGAGTGATGCTTAACCAGCCGTATTTCGTTGCCTCTTTCGGTCTTCGCGTAACTGCTTTTGTCGGTCAGCTTCCTTATTATCCAGACGCCCAGCCCCCCCTTTTTGCCGATATTCACATAATGATTTAAGTCAGGGGTCTTAAAGCTTTTCCAGTCAAAAGTCCTTCCTTTGTCTATAATGGTTATGTAAACGCCTTTGCGCTTTACGATTATCTCAAACTTAATGTCTCCCGTATCCATGTCTTTATATGCGTGCCTGATGACATTTGAGCAGGCCTCGTCAATAACTATAAGCATATTATTGAGGTCCCTGTAAGAAAATTTGTTCCTTTTAAGGATATCTGTTAATTTGTCCTTTATCTCGGGGACGTAGCCCTGAAGGGCCGGGTATGCGAAAAAATGCTCCTCTATAATTTCGTTCTTTAAAAACATTTTGCTCAAAAACCCCTTTGCCAAGGCAGCTACCTCCTTGACTCTAAGTTTCTTAATATGGCGTTGACTTCCTTCAGGTTTTCAGCTGCCAGCCTGTTATACGGGTCTATTTTAAGTATCTTTTCCCATTCGGTTTTCGCGCCTTTGTAGTCTTCTGTTACATACTTCTCGACCCCCGCCCTGTAAAGCGCCAGTATCTCCTCGCTGTAAACCTCTTCTCCGGTGCGCCTGAGCATATTCTCAACCACGCTGATGTAATAAGCCGTGTTCATATAGTTCGCGCCGCCCGGCGCGCGCCTTACAGTGTCAAACTCGGCCAATGCCCTGCTCAGCTCGTTTTCATAATAAGCCTCAAGCCCGCGTGTATAATGCAGAGCCTTGAACCGCTCCTCTTTCTGCGCCTCTCCCGCCATTTTATCAATACGGCCGCGAAGCGACTCGAGTTCCTGCGCCGCAAGCAGTCTTGCCTTTTTTTCAATCTTTTCCTGCTCAACAACCTCTCTGTTGCGCCGCGCCTCAATCACGCTCTTTCCAAACCGCATTCTAACAGAGAACCTGTGCTGCATTCCCAGTTCAGATATAAACAGCCCGTAATCAACCTCTCCCAGTTCCAGAACAGCTATTCCCGCTCCTGCGGAAAGTATTGAATAAGTATTGTAACCAAGCCGGAGCCGGGCTATCTTAAAAATTCCGGCTTCAATTCCCGTCCTCATTTCAATTGGGGCGTCCGCCGAAATAAGGCCGTCCAGATATACGGCTGCGGTTATTTCTTCGGCAATGGGCCTGCCATAAACCGCGCCGACAACAAACTGCCTCGGCATTATTGCCGGATCTGACGCCAGCTTTATTGACGGCTCAAGCAGGTTTTTTACTGAAAATGCGGCATTAAGGTACTCTGATTCGCCCGGCATAATCCTGTACAACGCTCCTGCGTCAACACCGAACCCGGAATCCCCGAATTCCCCCATTGTTTGGCTGTTTATTTTTACGCTCAGCCCTCCGTAAAGGCCGTCAAACAGGAAACCGGCGCCCCATGCCGCGATAATCTCAATGAGCCTCTGCTCTTCGCTTGAAGTAATCAGCCCGTGGCTGTCCCTGAAATCAATATTGCCCGTGCTGAACATGGAAAAAGAGGCGCCAAACGCGCCGAAGCTTACCGTAGGATAGGAAATGGCTATGTAATTATAAACCGTATCATAAAAAGCAGGCATGTAGGCAGCCTGCGCCTCTATCCTGTCCCCTGTCGCGAGCGAAGCCGGATTATAATAGATGCTGCTGCTGTTGTCGTGAGCCGCGGTAAACGCGCCGCCTAATGACTGCGCCTTTACGCCGAGTCCGATATCAAACACCGATGTTACGCCGGCGGACGCGCCCGCTGATAGAGGCAATATAATAATGAAGGCAGCCGCAGCCGCTAAAAGGCTGTTTTTCATCTCTTCTCCCTGAATTTAACAGAGTTCAAGGTTCATCCTCTGCGATTCCATGTTTATGGATTTAATTATAACAGAAACCACCGAGCCTGTTCTATATGTTTTTTTCGTCCTTCTTCCGGTAACTGACTGGCGTTCTTCGTCAAATACAAAGTAATCTCCGCTCATATCCTCAAAATTCAGAAAACCCTCCACAGGTATGTCCAGCGGCTCGGCAGAGAGGCCGTTTTTGGAGACCCTCGTTATTACAGCCTTGAGCCTCTCCCCCCTTCTTTTTTTCAGGTAATGAAGGGCATATACCCTGAAAACCTCAGACTCGGCCTTTTCAGCCGCGGCTTCCCTCTCCGATATAATGAGCGCGCTCTCTTTAAGCCATGCTCCGGAAACATCCGTCTCCGCAATTCCCGGAATCTTTTTTATCAGCCTGTGAGCCACAAGGTCCGCATAGCGCCTTATCGGCGACGTAAAATGCGAGTACCTCTCAAGCCCAAGCCCGAAATGCCCGGTGTTTTTTTCCGAATACTTGGCCAGCCGCATTGCCCTCAGCAGGCTTTTTTCTATGAGAAACTTCTTCTCGGAATTCTTCGCCGCCTCCAGAATCGCCTGAAATTCGCTGCTCTTCCCCTTTTTTATTTTGTGCGGCAGGTTCATTGCGGACATCAGCATATTGAACCCCAAAATATCCTTGAGCGCGGGCGGTTCATGCACCCTGAAAATACCCGTACCCAGGTTTTTTTCAATGAAATCCGCGGCGCATATATTGGCGGATATCATAAAAAACTCTATCAGCCTGTGCGCCTCGAGCGCCTCTTTCCTGCTTATTCCGCACACTTCTCCCTGCGCGTCAAACTCAAGCACAGGCTCACCCACGGAAAAATCAATATAACCGCCGTTTTTCAGCTTTTTCCCGAGCACTTCCCTGAGCCTGTCCATAAGTAAAATTGCCTGCTTAACGCCCTCCGGCGCTTGGCCCTGCCCTGTTATTATTTCCTGCGCCTCTTCATAAGTAAGCCTCTTTGCCGTTTTTATGAGCGCCTCTTTAAACTTATAGCCTGTTATATTTCCCTCCGGGTCAATATCCATTATTACTGAAAACACCGCCTTGTCTTCACCCGGCCTGAGCGAACATGTCTGATTTGAGAGGCGTTCGGGCAGCATGGGTATTACCTCATCAGGCAGGTAAACACTCAACCCTCTGCTTCGCGCCTCAATGTCAAGAGCGCCCTCTTCCCTGACATAATGGGAGACATCCGCGATATGAACGCCGAGAACGTACCTGCCTCCTTCATATTTAAGAGAGACCGCGTCGTCAAAATCCTTGGCGTCAGCAGGATCAATCGTAATTATTGTTTCCGCCCTTAAATCCTCTCTCGCCGGATTTTTATCCGTTTCAAGCGCGCACCCTTCCGCCTCTTTGAGCGCATTTTCGGGAAACTCCCTTTTTATGGAATGGCGGGCAAGGGCAAACTGTTTATAAAGGCTGATATTTTCCTCATCGTATATATGGGATATGACCTTGCCCCATAGCTTTCCTTCTTTTTCCTCAACAACCACAAGCAGCATATCGTTTTCCTTATAGGCAGAGGTGTCTTCCGAAAGCCTTATCACGGGCCCTCCGTTTAAGACAGGGACAGCGTAACACCTGTCCCCCTCAAAACCCGCCCTGCACACTACCGGGTCCTTCGTTCTTTTAAGCACAGCTTTTATTTCCCCTTCGCGGCCGCCTCCATCGCTTTTCTTCACATAAGCCTCAACAATATCTCCCGACAAAAGCCCGGCAACCGCGCCTCTTCCGAGAAACACATCTTCTCCGTCATCCGACAGGATAAACCCGAAATTTTTCTTTATCTGCACCCTTCCTGTCACTGTTTTCGAGACGCGCTCTCTGCTTCCCCCAAATTTATTTTTTTTCCTTACAATCTCCCCTTTTTCCGACATCTCACGCAGTCTTTTCTTCAAGGCCTGCCTCTTTTCCGCCGGTATCTTCAGCGACCCCATTATCTCCTTAATCCCCGCAGGGTTTTTCCTGCCGCCCAGAAAATCCAGAATCCGCTTATCATCAATCCTCTGATTCATCTTTTTCTTCTTCCTTGCTCATGTTTTCCGGTTCTCTCACCCGCGGGCCGTCCTGTTCCTTCCACGAATCAGGTATCATTTCATCATCAACCCCCTCAATCTGCCACCACTTCTTTTCCGCCCATTCATCCTTTTTTACCTCCCGTTTCATTACCGCCTCATCACGCCTTTCGCTGTTTATCAGGTAGTTGATTCTTGCCGTGAAAATAACCCTTTCCCCGGCAGCAGAGTCAAGGCCGCACCGGTTCAGATACACATTCGCGGCATACGCAGGCAGTTCAACACCGAATATCATGGAGATATCATTGTAGAATTTTACGGCAACCTGCGGCAGAAAAAAAAGCGTTTCCCTGATTCGCGCATCTTCATCGTAATGCTCCTGTTTATAAGCCGCCTCAATTATTAGTTGCAGCTGCTGATCCTCTGTCTCAAAAAAAACCACGCCTGCGGCTCCCTGAATTCCGGCCTCCCACAGATACCCGCCGGATTGAAGGTTTTTTTCTCCAAAAACACCAGCAGAGAACATAAACGGCCCGGTAAAACTTTTTACAAAGAAACCCCCTGTTAAATTCAGCCTCTCGCCGTAGTTTATAAGCCGTTCATCGGGCGGAGCGTTAAGCCTGAATGGTATTCTTATTCCGGCTGAAACCCCTGTTCCCGGCGCAAAGTGTTTTTCCAGGGACAAGCCCGCGGACTGGAGGCTGTCGATGTTGATCTGCTCCAGTTTCTGAAACACATAAATGAAGTCCGCGTTTACGAGCCACGAATCTTCCAGCCCAACCCTCAAAATAACATCATTTATCATTCCTGTTAACAGGGAATTTCCCCGCGCCGCGTCTATAACCGCCCTTGAAAAAACATCATATTCAATAAAGTAAGTATCGTATTCAAAATATTTTTCCCTGTAAGATATTTCAAACTTCCACTCCCCCGGGTGTTCCATTGCGCGGTCAAGCAGAGAGGCTTCCGCGCCTGTAAAAAAAAGAAGGAGTACAACAACCCCGGCAGCGTGTTTCACCTGCCCTGCCTCAGCGCTCTGTTTCGCCTTACTACCGCGTTATGCTCCTCAAGCGTCCGGGAAAATGTATGCTCCCCGTTTTCCCTCAGGACAAAATACCTGTAATCAGTAACTGCCGGCCTCAACGCCGCCTCTATTGACTTGACTCCCGGATTGCATATGGGTGTGGGCGGAAGGCCTATATAAATATAGGTGTTATAGGGCGACTCAAACCTTAAATCCCTGTAAGTAAGCGCACCCTGTTTTTTATTAAGCGCGTAACGCACTGTGGCGCAGGACTCAAGCCTCTTTTCATAGGCTTCCTTTGACTTCATTCTGTTTATAAATACGGATGACACCTTGGCCCTCTCCCTGTCAAGCATTGTCTCCTTTTCTATTATGGACGCCAGCTTCAGCACGCTGTACCCCGAAAGATTCATCCCATTAATATTATACCGTGCCTTTGGGTCGAGCCCCGCCTTTTCCCTGAACCTGTCATACAT
>DSBP01000237.1 GCA_011049465.1 bacterium
AAAAAAGATATCTTTTTTCCCTTAATAATGCTATATTATCCGCATGAATGAAACCAATTTAAACTTTAACGGGCTTGGTATAGCACCCGGCCTGCTGGACGTAATAAGCAGGCTGAAATTTGTTACGCCCACGCCCATACAGCACAAGGCAATCCCTATCGGTATCGAGGGAAAAGATATAATAGGAATAGCCCAGACGGGAACCGGCAAGACCCTTGCTTTCGGCATTCCCATGATACAAAGGCTGGCTCAGAAACAGGACGCAATGGGGCTGATTCTTGTGCCCACCCGCGAGCTTGCTTTCCAGGTTGACGAGACCATCAGGAAACTTACCCCTGTCTTTAAAATGCGCTCAATTGTCCTTGTCGGCGGCCAGAAAATGGGCCCGCAGATAAGCGGCCTGAGAAACCGTCCCCACGTGATAATAGCCACACCCGGAAGGCTCTATGACCACCTTGGCAGAAACACGGCCAAACTGAATACCGTAAACATGCTTGTTCTTGACGAAGCCGACAGGATGCTTGATATGGGCTTTCTCCCGCAAATAGAGAAAATAATGAAATACGTCCCGAAAGACAGGCAGACAATGCTCTTTTCCGCGACAATGCCCGAGGGTATTGTCAAAATAGTCACCTCTTACATGAAACTTCCGGTCAGGACGGAAATCGCGCCGCCCGGAACAGCTCCGGAACTTATAACGCAGGAGATTTTTGTTGTCAAATCAGAGAACAAACAAAAAACCCTGAAAGAAATCCTGAAAAAATATACGGGCTCAGTGCTTCTCTTTACAAGGACAAAACGTGGCGCAGCCAAAATAAACCGGTTTCTCCGCGACGCGGGTTTTTCTTCGGCAGAGATACACTCGGACAGGTCAATGGGCCAGAGGAAAGAGGCCCTGCAGGGATTTAAATCAGGAAGGTTCAGGATACTTGCCGCAACAGACATAGCGGCGCGCGGCATAGACGTCACCGGAATTGAGCTTGTTGTCAACTACGACATACCCGACGACCCGGAAAACTACGTTCACAGAATAGGACGCACAGGAAGGGCCGGGCTTAAGGGGCACGCGGTCTCGCTTGCCACGCCCGACCAGGGCGACGATGTAAAAGCAATTGAAAAAATAATAAAAACAGCCATTCCGCTTGCGGCATACCCCGACCTCCCGGTGGAGAAATTTATCAGGTCATCCCCTGCTTTTTCAAGCAGCAGGCGCAGAAGAGGAAGGTTTGTTAAGTTTATCCGCTGAGATTCAAAGACTTTTTATTTTACGATAGCATCTTATAATTCTCTCTGCTGATAACTTTTTTGCCGCGTTTCCGTTCAAGCTCTTTTCTCACGCTACCCGAAACAGCGCCGCCCCCAACGGCAGCTTGCTTGTTTTTCACGAAGCATTGAGCGTTTTTATTGACGCTGTTTTGCTTTTTGAGTGAACCGGTTTTTTCGTTAAAATCGATGCCAAAAACTTCAGCCGCATCCAAATCATCAATTACACGGAACGTCTTTTTCTCCGCTTTTTTTAACATCTTTTTTGACTTATCACGCAAAGCTTCTGTTATCAAATCGTCCATTTGAGCTTTGCGCAGCAGAAAAAACAATTTTGGATCATCATCCAGTTTTACTCCGACCCCATAGAACGTTGCCGCCACGTGCTTGCACATACTTGCCCAGTCCGGGCAGCTGCATCTGAACTTAATCTCTTTGGATGACGGGAATAAACCCTTCCCTTTTGCGGTAAATATTTCGGCAAGGCTCTTTGGGAACCTGCCTTCAATAAATTCCTGCAGCGATTCAATTTTGCCTTCGCACTGTTTCTTTATTTCTTTCCATGCATCCTTGTTCAACGGTTTCATTTTTATTGTAACCTCATAAGGACGCGAACTTGTCCCCTGCACAAGCGCCGTTACCTCTCCCGGCTTTATCTTGAAATCCAGCACACACCCATTTCTTATATAACTACGGCCTCTGCCTATCCTGTTGGAATAATCCGCATACTTTTCAAGGTTTGTATTCCACGCCATACCCCACCACGTCCGGGCAAGCCTGGTTTCTTGCACAATCAAAGGCTTAATGTCAGGGTTTTTCTTCTTTAGTTGTGCCAGCTTTTTCTGCGCTTTTGCCCGTTTTTCGCCTACGGTTACATATTTTGGAAATCTCCGGTAATAGTATCCCATTAAAGTTATCAGCCTCCTGCCATAAATTTGTTTTACAGTGACAGCCTAAATAAATTCATCAGTTTCTCATTGCTCATTTCGGTTATCCATGCCTCGCCTGAACTTTGTATTAACTCTTTTGACAGATTCTCTTTTTCCCGGAGCATGGCATCAATCTTTTCTTCCAGTGTACCCCTTGTGATAAATTTATGGACTATCACGTTTTTCTTCTGCCCTATCCTGAAAATCCTGTCAGTTGCCTGATTTTCAACCGCAGGATTCCACCACCTGTCAAAATGAATAACGTGGTTCGCAGCCGTCAGGTTTAACCCGAATCCGCCCGCCTTTATTGACAATACAATAAATGGGACGTATTCATGACTCTGGAATTTATCAACGATTTCCTTGCGTTTTTTTACGGGCGTACTGCCGTGAAATACCAGCCCTTCATGATTGAATATAGTCCCAAGGTATCCCTTGAGATGTTCAGTTATCTCCTTGAATTGCGTAAACACCAGCAACTTTTCCCTTTTTTCATAGATTGTCTCGCATATTTCCCGCAATCTCGAGAATTTGCCGCTGTCATCTTCAGAATATTCATTTCTTCCAAGGTACTGATCCGGATGGTTGCATATCTGCTTGAATTTCATAAGAGAGGCAAGAATCAGCCCTTTCCTTCTGATACCTCCGGTTTCTGATTCAATTATTTCCTTTATTTCATTCACGAGATTGCCGTAAAGGACAATCTGTTTCTTGCTTAAATTCGAGTACGTTTTCATCTCAACCTTATCAGGTAAATCCGAAATAACAGCCTTGTCGGTCTTTAACCTTCTTAAAATATACGGCGCTGTGATTTTCCGCAATTTCGCATAACCCGCAGGATTGTCTCTAAGTTTTTTTGTAAAATCCGAGAATTCTTTTGTGCTGCCGAGCAGTCCGGGATTTAAGAAATCAAATAATGACCATAAGTCGCCTACCCGGTTTTCTATGGGCGTACCTGTCATTATTATCCTGTTGTTTGCTTCCAAACACTTAACTGCTTTTGTCTGTTTTGTCCCGGGGTTCTTTATTGCCTGTGCCTCATCCAGTATAACGTAGTTCCACCTGTATGTTCTAAACCAGCCATGTTTTCTGGATAAGGAATAGGTCGTTATTACGAGGTCGTATTTGTCTATGAAAACCTTGTCTTTAGGGGCACTTTCTCCGTCTTTTTCAAAAGACGGATGAGCTATGTAATACTTTATTTCAGGCGAAAACCTGTGAATTTCATTAACCCAGTTTGAAATCAGTGAAGCAGGTATCACCAGAAGGCTTGCCGGAAGTTGTTTTTTTGCTTTAAGAGCATTGAGAAAAGCCAGCAGTTGTATGGTTTTCCCGAGTCCCATATCATCCGCAAGGCAGGCGCCAAATCGCAAAGAATCAAGAAAATAGAGCCAGTTCAGCCCTTTCTGCTGATACGGGCGGAGTTCACCCATAAAACTCTTTGATAAATTTACCGCAGCTATCAGTTCAGGTTTGCGGAGTTTTTCTACAACAGATTTGAGCCATTCGCCGTTTGAAATATCGACAGTATCGTCATCAGCAATACCAAAATCTTTCTGCAGGTTCAGTTGCAGACGCATTGCTTCCCGCAAACTCAAACCGCCTTGTTCCATCAGTTCCCCGGCTTTTTTATAGGCTTCAAGCGTTTTTTTGAGTTTCTCCGAGTCAACCTCTACCCATTTGCCTTTAATAAACGCAAGCCCTTCAGATTCATTAAGCAGTTTTTTTGCTTCTTCTTCAGACAGGCTGTTGTCTCCGCATGAAAGATTTATTTTGAAGTCAAGAATCGAGTCTTTGCCAAGAAACGACGGTGTAGTATTGCCGATACTTATATCAAGTTTTAGTGCGCTCGTCCTGTTTTTCCACCAGTTGGGAATCCTGCATATTATGCCGGATTTCTCGTAAACCGGTATTTCTTTCAACATATCGTACGCATCCCGGGCTGACAACGCGAGCGGATGAAATATCTCCCCGTTTTCAATAAGGCCGGCAACAAGGCTGCTTTCTTTTGCAGCTAAGTATACAGTGGACAGGAGTTCCAGCAGTTTCTTACTGTTTTTGCCGTATTCTTTCAGCGCACATTTTAACGGAACATGCCTGGATTTGCCCTGCTCGTTCAAGCCCGTAGAATACGTTGCCAGAAAAGCAAAAGGAAAATTCTCTTTCCTGCTTTCAACCAAATGAAAATAAATCCGCCCCGCAATGTAAATGTCAGGGCTTAATGTTTTTATTAAATCACCAACAGTGCCTTTACAGGCTTTTAATTTGTCCTTTAATGTCACGTCTATCTTCAGCCAGAGTTTCTCAAGAAATGACGGGGTTATGTATTCCGCGCCGGTCATAAATGGAATTTTTGACAGAAAATCATCAATTTCATCGGTTGTTAATACAATTTCCGCCTTTTCACGCAGATCTTCAAGGTCCGGTGTCTGTGTGAATTTTCTTACATACATACCCGCAAACTTTCTGAAAGTATCCAGGCTTGCCGACAACGGCGTGGACTGGCTGCAGAAGCCCAAAAATAACAGAAAACCGCTGAAATTTTTTTCGTACTTTTTGTACAGTTCGTTCTGCAGTAATTCCTGGCTCTTATTTACCGGCTCTTCAGTTTCCCTCCATTCCAGTTCAATAATGCTGTCCGGCTGGCAGATTACGTTTAATTCTTTATACATTCTACCTTTCCTTTCACTGCTTTACGACTCTTCCTGCTTCGCCGTTTTTGTGAATTTAGGTTTAAACATTTTTTAGTAGTTTTCTCTATAGTTTCCTTGCCGGTATTTTCTTACTACTGATTAAGATAAATCCACCTCTGAATTCTATCGTCAGCTCTTCGCCTTCTTTGACTACTTGCGGGCCGCAGCGTTGACTAAGTCGGATCAGTTCCGGCCTGCCCGTGCCGTTGGCTGCGGCAGACAGGTTCTTTTTTCATTTTATTTTCCCGTTCACCTGTTTTTGCCTTTCCAAAACGGGCAGTAAGGGCAATCTTGGCCTTCAACATAGTCAATCCCTTCTTCATGGATACAGCCTATTATGCCGTTAGTGGTTATGGTTGTTTTTACATTGTGTTGTTTTATGAATTCCAAAATTTCGCGGCTGACTTTAAAATCATTTACAACATTCGCCCCGGCCCAGCGTTTAATATCAACGCAATCCCCGCCGGGTTCGTTGATTATTCCAACCGCAATTTTTACAGGCGTTCTGTCGTCAGGGCCATAATATGCTATTGTTGCCGCAGGGAATTTCGTTTTTTCCTTGTTGTCCATTTTAATCCACCTCCCATTTCATTTCAAAGTCATGAACATTATTTGCCTCCAAACATGAAATAATGACCTGATTAAAATGATAGACAGATTCCCTTCCGAGATAATGTTCATTTTGCGAAGTAAAAGCGGGTATTGCCTCTGACTGCTTGTTCTTCATATTCATTTCAGCAACTTTCTATTCTGCGGCAATTTCTTATAGTTTTCTCTGCTAATTACTTTCTTGCCGCTTTTGTGTTCCAATTCTTTTCTTGCGTTACCCGCCACAGCACGCTTGCTTATTTTCAACAAATCCTTGGGCGTTTTTATTGACGGCTATCTCTTTTGTTGAAGCCTCGCCAAGCATTGAAAAGATAAGCTCCAGATCTGTCATATGATCCCGCAGATTCTCACGTTTAAGCCCCTTATGCTTCTTGTAAGCAGATGGCGTCATATCAAACGTCGCTTTTGATATTTCAGCGGTCAATATTTCGTATTCCTTTTGCTCCTTTATGCCGCGCTTCTGCCACTGGTCAGTTAACTCTTCACGGATAGCGATTCCACGCATCCGTTTCTCAATCCATTCGTCGCTATACCCTTTAGCCTTATATAATGCCCTTGTCCTTTTTGTGGCAAGTTCCGGATTTTCGATTTCCTGAATCCGCTCGTAACCAACCCGAGCCAACCACCGCCTAAACGGCTCAGCTTTTGGGGATGGTATCGATTGAATAATGCGAAAAATACCTTCCGTATTTGCGCAATTGAGCTTTTGATCTCCCCCCGAAGTCTTAACAGAAAGGGGGGTGACAAATTGTCCCCACCCTTTACTAAGCTCATTGTCACGCTTACGCATCTTCTTGATATAGTCCTGAACATTAGGCGAGTCGGTAAGCGCTGAAACAACATCATTAACGACAAACCACCATTCATTGTTATAAATGGTCTTCCTGATCTCTCGTTTCCGAAAAATCGCTATTTTAGTTGTGGTTATTTCTTTATTCATATTTCCTCATTTCTACTCATGGCGACCTTGGCTTACTACGCCTGCCAGGGTTCGCCTGAGCGTCAAAAATGGCGGAGAGAGGGGGATTCGAACCCCCGAGCCCGTTGCCGGGCCAACTGCTTAGCAGGCAGCTGCCATAAGCCGCTCGGCCATCTCTCCGCGTGAAAAATTAAGACTAAACCAAACCCGAGAATCGAGATTCGAAAATCGACCGTCTTAACTCGCCCTGCTTCGGTTTCTTCTTTTTCTTCCTTAGTTTTTTGACTTTTCTTTTTTCGATTCTCTGCCAAATTTTTCTGTATAAAATTTGGCGGAGGACGAGGGACTCGAACCCCCAAGGGCTTGCGCCCATCTGATTTCAAGTCAGACGCCTTACCAATTAGGACTAGTCCTCCGCGTTATGATTGCGGGATACCGGCTTCCCCTACTCATCCCACCCTATAAGGATTCCGACGGCAATTGCCACGTAACCGCCGATTATCATGATGGGCGCGGCAACACCCGCCCAGTTTGACGCGTCGGCATTTACCTTTGTCAGCACAAAATACCCGAGCGCCAAAACAGCGACCGCAGCTCCTATTACATACAGCCCTGTCTTCCTTTTAACTGCGGGCCCGGCCTCTTTTTTTATCTCATCAGACATCATCCGCCTCCGTCCGGCTTTTGAATATGCAAGCCGCGTAAGTGTTATACTATTTTTTGGTTATCCTGTCAATACCGCCCATATAGGGCCTTAAAACCTCAGGCACTATGACTTCCATGTCCTTTGTCTGATACGCCTCAAGAATAGCGGGCAAAAGCCTTGATGTGGCGAGGCCCGAGCCGTTTAATGTATGCAGAAAAACCGGCTTGTTGTCCGCGCCCCTGTATTTAATTGACGCCCGCCTTGCCTGAAAATCCGTGAAATTGGAGCACGAAGACACTTCCCTGTATGCCTCTGCCCCTGCCTGCCACGCTTCTATATCATAGGTTTTTGCCGATGCAAAACCCGTGTCTCCGGCGCATAAGAGCATAACCCTGTAATGCAGGTTCAGCCTCTTTAAAATCTCTTCCGCGTTTTTCAGCAGTTTTTCAAGCTCGTCAAACGAGGTTTCAGGCAAAACAAACTTTACAAGCTCAACCTTGTTAAACTGGTGCATCCTTATTATTCCCTTTGTGTCCTTGCCGTGAGCTCCTGCCTCTTTCCTGAAGCAGGGCGTATAGGCCGCGTAATATATGGGCAGCTTTGCCGCAGGAATTATCTCTTCCCTGTGCATGTTTGTAACCTGCACTTCGGCGGTGGGGCTAAGGAACCAGTCGGGTTCAGCCAGCTTAAATGAATCATCCTCAAACTTGGGCAGCTGGCCGGTGCCTGTCATGGACGCGCGGTTTACGAGCACCGGCGGCGCAACCTCTGTGTATCCGTGCTCCCTCGTCTGTATGTCCAGCATAAAGTTTATAAGGGCGCGCTCAAGCAGGGCGCCTGCGCCCTTATAAACCGTGAACCTCGCGCCCGTAATCTTGGCTGCCCTGTCATTGTCAAGAATGTCAAGCTTTTCCCCTATTTCCCAGTGGGGCAGAGGCTTAAAGGAAAACGAGGGCTTCTCCCCCCATTCCAGTATTAATTTGTTTGACTTATCATCAGCGCCGTCAGGGACCGACCCGTGCGGTATATTCGGAAGCCCGAGAAGGGTTTCATTCACACGCGCTTCTATTGACGACAGTTCAGAATCAAGCGCCTTGATTTTATCGGTCACGGCCTTCATACCCGCTATTGCGCCTGACGCGTCCCTGCCCTCTTTTTTCATCTTGGCTATTTCCGAGGAGGCCCTGTTGTTTTCCGCCTTTAATCCCTCAACCTCCTGAATAATTGCCCTGCGCTTTTTGTCAGCCTCAACCACAGAGCCTATCTGAGCCGCGTCCGCGCCCCTTCTTGCAAGCGCCTTTTTTACGGTTTCCGCATCTTCTCTTATAAATTTGATATCAAGCATTCTCTTCCGCCTTTATTTGGTTTTATCCATTATAGATTAAAGCGCTCGGTTCTTCAATCGGTAATTTGCCGGGAATCGGGGCAAGCACCATAAATGAAATTCTTCAGCGCCCGCGCTTCCAGCCGCGGAAAACAAAAAAAATGGAGTTTTAAGCCACGCCTGTTCGTGTTATACTCTTTTCCATGGAATTTACACTTTACGTCAAAAGCTTTATGCTGGGTTTCGCGATAGCCGCGCCTGTGGGCGTTGTGGGAATGCTTGCGCTCAACCGTATTCTTACGGACGGACTCAAACGCGGGATTCTCACAGGCATAGGAGCGGCGTCCGCTGACGGCCTTTACGCTGCCATTGCCGCTGCCATCTTTGCCGTATCTGCCTTTTTTCCTCCGGAGTCCGCCTTATGGCTCCGCCTCGCAGGCGGCGCCGGCCTTATAGTATTCGGAGCCTTCAGCCTCTTAAAACGGCCTGAAACCGGATACAGCACTGCCGCAGAAAAGATATGCGAAAACAGAAACGACTTCAGTTCAGCTTTTTTTCTGAGGCTCGCGAACCTGCCCGTGATTGCCGTGTATGTATGCGCCCTGGCGGGTTTCGAAGCTCTCAGCCGCCTGTCTATAATATCGGCAGCAGGCCTCTTTTCAGGCTCCCTGTTCTGGTGGATATTCATGAGCCTGTTTTTTTCCTCAGTAATGGGAAAATTCCTCCGGTTTCACGTGGTGATGATAAACTTCCTGTCAACCTTTATAGTCATCGGATTCGGCGTAGCTTTTGTAATTTCGGCTGCGGCGGGGATGTAAAGACTATTTGTAATTCCAAGTAGGGCAACTGAAAGACAATTTAAATTTGGAATTTGCAATTTGCAAGTTAATACGCCGAAAGACAACCCGCTTTGGGCGATTCGTGAATCGCCCCTACAAAAACAACACATCACTGTATTTAATCCTTGTTTTTTGCAGGTTGCTAAATGACTATTGCCCCAACACCCACCATCGCAGGACGGGGTGGGTGGCGAAAAATTTCGTCGAGAACTCAGGGCGCGTCTGTATTGTGCGCTATTCAACGCCATACCAAACATCAAAGCACATCAGCCTTCATACCGCCCTAAAACCCGCGAAGCCTAATCGCGCACATTCACGAGTCACCGGATGGCCGGGCTCACCGCCGATGTAAATCGGCGAAATTTCTCCGCCAGCCGCCCCGGCCCACCTCAAGTAAAGACAATTTACAATTTGGAATTTGCAATTTGCAAGTGAACGACAAAGAAGAAACGAACCGGTTTTTGCAGGTTGCTAAATAACTATTGCCCCAAAATACACCATCGCAGGACGGGGTGGGTGGCGGAAAATTTCGTCGAGAACCCAGGGCGCGTCTGTGCTGCGCGCTATTCAACGCTATCCCAAACACCTATGCCCTGCATGAGAGTCACCGCCCTAAAACCCGCGCAAGCCAAATCGCGCATATCCACGAGTCAACAGATGAATATACTCACCGCCGATGTAAATCGGCGAAATTTCTCCGCCAGCCGCCCCGGCCCACCTCAAGTGAGGCAATTTATAATTTGGAATTTGCAATTTGCAAGTGGACGGCAAAAAAGGAACAAACCGTTTTTTGCAGGCTGCTAAACAACCTTTGCCTCAACACACACCGTCGCAGGACGGGGCGGGCAGTGGAAAATTTTCCTGATTTAATGCCTGGAGAAGGTATAAGCAACTCCTCGCCCCGTCTCGAATCTACAAGCCTGCAGAACACACCCGCCCGTAATAGTGCGTAAGCCGGGCCGCGCGCATCAGTCTATCGTAAAATTAACATGTTCAGGCCCATGGCAATCAGGGAAATTTCTCCGCTGCCTGCCCCGTCCCACCTCAAGTAAAGACAATTTACAATTTGTAATTTTCAATTTACAAGTTAGCGCGAACACCGAAAGACAAGACACTTAGACAGGCACAAGGCTATTATTATGACTTAACTTTCAGTTTTCAGCTTTAACTTTTAAGTTTATCCTAATCCTGCCCCGCCTTTCGGGCCACCCAGTCAACAATATCATCAAAAACATCCGCCCTTGCTTTTTCAATGGTGAGCGCGTGAAGCATTTCAGGGTATGTTATCAGGCTTTTGGCGCACTTTAAGCGCCTGAAAAAATTGAGGGAGGCGTTATTGTAAACCACAGTATCTTTTCCCGCGAGCAGCAGCAATACAGGCGCCTTTATCCGCCGCGCGGTAAAAATCAGCCCGAGCTGGCTCAAAAGAATCTCCCTTAGCAGGTTCGCAGAGGCTGTCTTGTGCTCTTTTTTATCACTGCGTATCTTTTCCATCATAACAGGATCCGAAGTAAGCTCTTCGGTCCTGTACGGCGCCTTCACGCCAAAACTGCCGCTTATGACAGAACGCAGAAAAATCGCAAGCCTCTCTTTGAGCCCCCAGCTGAACTTATCCCCGAACGCAGGCGCGCTTAGGACCAGTCCGGCGTAATCCCTGTCAAATGATGCTGCGTGCGCTGCTGCTATGAGCCCTCCCATTGACTCTCCGAGCATGAATACCGGAAGCCCCGGGTTTTCCTCCATCACGATTTTTTTCAGGTTCTTCACGCACCGGTGATAAACCTTTATCGAGCCGACGTGGCCCTGCCTGTGGCAGCCTTCCATGAGTTCGCCGTGCCCTTCGAGTTCTATCGAGTACCCGTTTATCCGCCTTGAGGCCAGCAGCGCGCCGAGTTCCTCAAACCTGCCTGAGTGCGCCCCCATTCCGTGTATCATTATTACGGACGCCGCCGGTTTTTCCGCCTTTTGTTTCCTGTAAAAAATTCCGTTTTGATTCAGCAGCATCTCCGGCCCCTCTTTTTCGTTCCTCCCCACATTTTCAGCATCTCTTTTTCCGTAACCCCCCGGCCCAGCCTCTTCTCTATCATTTTAAACCGCCTTATAAACTTTTCATTTGCCGCCTGAAGCGCGTCCTCGGGGTCAATGCCCGAGTAATACGCATAGGCCGCGGTTACAAGAAGCAGGTCGCCGAGCTCTTCGCGAAGGCGCTTTTTTCCCTCTCCTTTGGCCGCGGCCGCTGTCTCAGCCAGTTCTTCCCTGATTTTTTTCATTACGCTCTCTTTGCTTTTCCATTTAAACCCCGCGCTCTTTGCCTTTGATATGAGCCTCCGCGCCCTCAAAAGCGCCGGCATTGACACGGGAACGCCGTCAATCACAGACTCCCTTTTTTTCTGAGATTTTTTCTCCTTTTCCCATATTTCCCTGACATGAGCCGCCGTCTTTACCCCTTTTTTCGTGCCAAAGACATGCGGGTGCCTGCTGATGAGCTTGCTGTTAAGTTTTTTTATGACTGACGCGGCATTGTATTTTCCGCGCTCTTTACCCACCTGCGCGTGAAAAACAGCCTGAAGCAGAAGGTCTCCGAGCTCCTCCTCAGCCTCGCTGTCCTTTCCGCTTTTAAGCGCCTCTATGAGTTCATAGGCCTCCTCAATCAGGTAAGGAATCAGGCTTTTATGCGTCTGTTTTTTGTCCCATGGGCACCCTTTTTTACCCCTTAAAACTCCCATTATACCGAGCAGCCTGTCAAATTCCCTGCCGGCTGTTTTCATGTCCACCTCTTATACCTTATGTATTCCGCCTCTGGGCACATAAAATATCTTTCTCATTTTAAACTTATTTGCCATCCTGTAAAAAAAGAAATATCCCCACGGCTTTGTGTTGTTGGATATCTGGTCGGGAACCATATGGGAGAGATAGGCTATTGTAAACACCGCGGAAAACTCAAAACTGCCCGTAAAAAACCCCGCCAGCCACACAAGCGGCACAAACTCAAAACAATGGAAGATAAGATACAGTTTCTTAAAATCGCCCTTGTATGATTTGACGAACATATCCTTCATGTCAAACTTTTTTTCCTCCCTGACATAATCCAGGACATGGTCAGCGTCAACAAGGAATCCGAGCGCGAGCGACATCAGAAAATACCAGACAGACCCTGTAAGGGCCCATATACTCAATGATACAGGGACAGAAACGGCAATATGGTGCTCCATCTTCATGAGCTGCCGCCTACTTCATCGAGGCCAGAAAACGCGCCGCCTCATCAAGCTGCCTGTTAATCTCCGCGCGGGAAGTTGAGCCGCGCGTCAGTTTTGAATCCGCGGATTTTTCCGGGTTAAAAATCAGGAAGACATCCTCGTCAAAAAGCCCCGAAAACCGCCTAAACCCTCCGATATCCATCCCGTCAAAGCCGCGCCTGTTTTCAGCGCACCATGCCACAATTTTTCCGACGGTTTCATGGCTCTGCCTGAAGGGCATTCCCTTTTTCACAAGATAATCAGCCAGGTCCACAGCGTACATAAATGAATCCTTCAGCTGCACGGCAGTCTTGTCCCCGCGTATTTTTATGTTCCTCATAAACTTTTCAAAGACCATTAAAATTTTCCTGATTGAATCAACCGAGCCAAACAACGCCGGCTTGTCTTCCTGCATGTCCTTGTTGTAAGAGAGCGGAAGCCCTTTCATCATCGTAAGCGCCGCGACCAGCGCCCCGTAAAAACCGCCCGTCTTTCCGCGCACAAGCTCCGCAATATCAGGGTTTTTCTTCTGCGGCATTATGGAGCTTCCCGTCGCGAAAGAATCGTCGATTTCTATGAATGAAAATTCGCTGCTGTTGAATATGACAATTTCTTCCGCGAGCCTTGAAAGATGCATTGACGCCATGGAGGCGAAATAATGGAAATCCAGGATAAAATCCCTGTCCGAGACCGCGTCCATGGAATTTGCCGAGGCTTCCGTAAACCCGAGCATCCTTACCATCATTTTTCTGTCAAGCCTGTAATTGGACCCTGCAAGCGCCCCTGACCCGAGAGGCATAACTCCTGCCCTCAGCCCGGCAAACTCAAGAAGCTCATAATCACGCCTGAACATCTGAAAATAGGCGAGCAGCCACTGCGCCGCAGATACAACCTGCGCGTGCTGCATGTGAGTGTATCCGGGCATAAAGACACCCGCGTTTTTTCGCGCTTTTTCAGCTATTGCCCTCATCAGGTTTTTAAGCAGGCCCTTTATCTCCCTGATTTCATCCATGAGATAAAGCCTCGTTACCGTTGATACAAGGTCGTTCCTGCTCCTGCCTGTGTGAAGTTTTTTTCCGGCCTCTCCCGCAGTTTTTACCAGCTCCGCCTCAACAGCGGAATGCACATCCTCATAAAGGGAGAAGTCTATTGTTTTTTCCGATTTTAAAACCTTTGCCAGCCCGGCAGTAATGGCCCCTGTTTCTTTGGCGTTAATCACGCCGGCTTTATAAAGAGCGCGCGCGTGCGCCCGTCCCGCCGCAACGTCATATTTAAACAGCCTTTTGTCAAAATCAACGGACGCGTTGAAAGCATCCGCGTCAGCGTCAAGCTCCTTCTTAAACCTTCCCTTCCATGTTTTCCGGGCCTTTTTCATTTCCTGCCTCCCCTGCTTTTCCTGTTCACGCTGTTGAATATTTTAAGCTGAAGTCCGTAAAGATTGATAAAACCGTCCGCGTCTTTCTTCGTGTATATTTCATCCTCCTCAAAGGTGGCGTACTGTTCGGAGTAGAGCGAGTTGGGCGATTTTTTCCCCGCAGGCAGAACGTGGCCCTTAAAAAGCTTGAGCCGCACTTCCCCGTTTACAGTCTCCTGAGTGGAGTCAACAAACGCGGATATCGCCTCCCTTAAGGGCGAGAACCACATCCCATTGTAAACAAGCTCTGCGAATTTGAGCGCAGCCTGTTCCTTATAGTGCAGTGTGTCGCGGTCAAGGGTTATCTCCTCAAGCTCCCTGTGCGCCGCGTAAAGAATTGTGCCGCCCGGCGTCTCATAGACACCCCTTGACTTTATTCCCACGAGCCTGTTCTCAACCATATCAACATAGCCTATGCCGTGCCTCGCGCCCATGGCATTGAGCCTGTTTATTATCTCAAGAGGCTTCATCTTCCTTTTATTGACAGCCACGGGCATTCCCTTTTTAAATGTGATTGTCACATAACCGGGAACCGGCGCCGCCTTTTTCAGCCTATTGATTTTGCTGAGCACCGCGTCAGGGCATTCCTTTCCCGGATCCTCAAGTATTCCTCCCTCATGCGATATGTGCCAGAGGTTGTCGTCCTCGGAATAGGGCTTTTTTTTGGAGGCCGTAACCGGCACGTTATGAGCCTTCGCGTATTCTATTGCCTGCGTCCTTGATTTAATGTCCCATATCTTCCACGGAGCTATAATCTTCAGATGCGGCGCGAGCGCCTTGTAAGTCAGCTCAAAACGCACCTGGTCATTTCCTTTTCCCGTAGCGCCGTGGGATACAGCGTCGGCCCCGTCTTTCAGCGCCACCTCAACCTGCGTCTTCGCTATTATCGGCCTCGCGATTGATGTTCCCAGCAGGTATTTCCCCTCATAAACAGCCCCGGCCTTAAGCATGGGATAACAATATTGGGTTAAAAATTCCTCTTTCTTGTCTATGACATAAACCCTGTCAGCGCCGCTCGCCAGCGCTTTTTTCCGCACCTTTTCAAAATCATCTTTCTGCCCCACATCAATCACGCACGCGGTCACCCTGCATCCGTAATTTTCCTTGAGCCACGGCACTATAATCGAGGTATCAAGCCCTCCGCTGTAGGCCAGGACAACATTTTTAAGCTTCTTTGCCATATAATAACCTCCGTTTTTTTCTTTACCTGTTCATGAGCAGCGCAAGAATCCCTTTTTGCGCGTGCAGCCTGTTTTCCGCCTCATCAAAGACAACCGACTGCGGCCCGTCCATCACCTCGTCAGTTATCTCCTCCCCCCTGTGCGCCGGAAGGCAGTGCATGACTATCGCGTCCTTGTGCGCCGCTGCCATCAGTTTCGCGTTAACCTGATATTTTTCAAAATCCTTTTTCTTCTCTTCCGCCTTGTCTTCCTGCCCCATGCTTGCCCACACATCCGTGTAAACCACATCCGCGCCCTTTACCGCCTCAAACGGGTCCTCTGTAATGGTAATCTTTGTCTTTGACTCTTCGGCGAGCTGCTTTGAACGCGCCACTACTTTGGAATCCGGCGCGTAACCCGGCGGGCACGCCGCCCTGAATTCCATCTCCATTTTCGGCGCGGCAAAAAGCCACGAATTGCAGACATTATTCCCGTCGCCGACATAAGCTACTGTTATTCCTTTCAGCATCTTCTTTTTATCCTTGATGGTGAGCAGGTCCGCGAGTATCTGGCACGGATGCGAGTAATCGGTCAGCCCGTTAATAACCGGCACGGTCGCGTTTTCCGCCAGTTCAACAAGCTCCGAGTGCGCGAAGGTGCGGATCATTATGCCGTTCACGTATTTTGACAGGACCCGCGCCGTGTCCGCTATTGTTTCCCCGCGGCCAAGCTGAATTTCCGACGGGCTTAAATAAAGAGCCGCGCCGCCCAGCTGAAACATCGCCATCTCAAACGACACTCTTGTCCTCGTGGACGGCTTCCTGAATATGCAGGCAAGCGCCTTTCCGAGCAGCGGCACAAAAAGCTCGCCGTTCCTGTGCTTCATGCGTATCATCTCTGAAATCTCGATGATTTTTACCACATCATCCTTTGTAATGTCATCTATCGTAATAAGGTCCTTCCTGCTCAGCTTCATCTCTTCTCCTTGTCGGCCCTTTTCAGCCTTCCATCCCTTTAAGGGCCTCTTCAATTATTTTTACTGCCCTGCCTATCTCCTTCTTTCCGATAATCAGCGGCGGTACAATCCTTATGACATTTTCCCTGCACGCGTTTATAATCAGCCTCTTTTTAAAGGCTTCAGCCGCAAGAGCGCCTGCCAGCGGTTTGCTAAGCTCAAGGCCCACTATCATTCCCATGCCACGGGCTTCCTTTATTAACGGCGATTTGATGTTTTTCAGCCCGCCAAGCAGCATCCTGCCTTTTTCCCTGACGCTTTTGAGCATCTTTTCCGTGCTTATCTTTTTCATAGCCGCATACCCGGCCGCGCACGCAACATGGTTTCCGCCCATCGTTGTCCCGTGGTCTCCGTATGTAAATACCTTTTCCAGGCGTTTTGAGACAACAACAGCAGAGAGCGGAAAACCGCCGCCCAAACCCTTGCCCAGCGTGATAATGTCGGGTTTCACGCCTGAATATGCGGACGCGAGAAACCTGCCCGTCCTGCCGAGCCCTGTCTGCACCTCGTCAATCATTAAAAGCACGTTTTTCCGCGCGCAAAGGGCCTTCAGTTTTTCAAGGTAATTCTTTTCCGGTATATTGACCCCGCCCTCTGCCTGCACCGGCTCCACAAACACGGCCGCGGTCTTAGAGTCAATCTTGGCTGCCGCGTCTTTTATGTCATTGAACCGCGCGTGTATAAATCCCGGCGGCAGGGGCTTCAAATACTTGTGAAACTTTTTCTGGCCCGTCGCGGCAAGCGCCGCGATGGTCCTTCCGTGAAAACTGTTATACATCGAAACAACCTTATACGCGCCGCGCTTGTGTAGAATGCCCCACTTGCGCGCTATCTTAAAGGCTATCTCAGAAGCCTCTGCCCCGGTGTTCGCGAAATACACCTTTGAGCCGCCGGTATTCCTTAAAATAAGCTCCGCCAGCTTCACCTGATAAGGGCTGTAAAAAAGATTTGACGTATGAATGTACTTTTTTATCTGGCCTATGGCCGCGCGGTTGACGTCAGCGTCATTATAGCCGAGAAGGTTGACAGCAACGCCCGCCAGCATGTCTATATACTTCCTCCCCTTAACATCCGTTAAATAAGCGCCGTTTCCCTTTTTAAAGACCGCGTCATAGCGCCTGAATGTATTTCCTATGTACATTTTATCCGCCTCTTTCAGGTTCATTTTATTATCTCCGTGCCCACTCCCTCGCGGGTAAATATTTCAAGCAGCAGCGAGTGTTCTATGGTCCCGTTTATTATATGGACTTTTTTCACCCCTGCGCGCACGGCTTTTATGGCTGAGTTTACCTTTGGCAGCATTCCGCCCTTTATCTGCCCCGCCTTTATGTTTCGTTTAATACCGGCCGAATTAAGGCTGGATACGTACTTGTTTTTTATCTTTACCCCGTCCGTATCGGTCACATAAATCAGCTTGTCAGCCTTAAGGGCCGCGGCGATTTCAGCCGCGGCAGAATCCGCGTTTATGTTGTATCCGTTGCCCCACGCGTCAACGCCAAGCGGCGCTATTACAGGCACAAAGTTCCTGCCGTCAAGAACCGACAGGATTTCGGGGTTTATGCGCACGACCTCGCCGACAGCGCCTATATCCCTGCCCTTGTGCAGTTTCTTTTTGGCAATAATGAGGTTGGCGTCTTTTCCCGATATCCCCACTGCCTTTACACCGTGCGCATTAATTGACTTCACGATATCCTTGTTGACTTTTCCGACGAGCACCATCTCAACAATTTCAAGCATGCCCTCGTCCGTCACCCTGTGCCCGTCAACAAAGACGGGCTTTTTGCCCAGTTTCTCGGCCAGCGCGCTTATATCGTCGCCGCCTCCGTGAACAATAACAACCTTAACGCCTGTGTACTTCAGCAGCGCAATGTCCTCCATGAAGACTTCCTTGAACTTCCTGTCCGTCATCGCGCTTCCGCCGTACTTAATGACAAAAACAGAACCCCAGAATTTCTTCATATACGGCAGAGCCTCTATGAGAACCCTTGCCTTTGCTATTATTTTTTCCATGTTCCTCTCCCTTTTAACCGCGTTTTTTCCACGCCGTTTAAAGTATATACCTGCTCAAGTCCCTGTCTTTTACAAGTTCCTCAAGCTTGCCTCTTATGTATTCCCTGTCAACGTGCCGCGTCTCTTCTTTTTCATACGGCGCCTCAAACAGGTAATCCTCAAGAACCTTTTCAATTATAGTGTGAAGCCTTCTCGCTCCTATGTTTTCCGTCTTTTCATTAACCTCGTAAGCAACTGCCGCGAGTTCCGGCACCGCGTCTTTTTCAAACACCAGCCTGACACTATCCGCGTCCAAAAGCGCTGTATATTGCTTGATGAGCGAATTCTCGGGCTCGCTTAATATCCTCTCAAAATCATCCTTTGTAAGCGGGTCAAGCTCAACCCTTATCGGGAACCTTCCCTGAAGCTCGGGTATAAGGTCCGAGGGCTTTGATATGTGAAAGGCCCCTGCCGCTATGAAAAGTATGTGGTCGGTCCGCACGGGCCCGTAGCGGGTGATCACCGTCGTGCCTTCAACCACGGGAAGAATATCGCGCTGGACGCCCTCCCGCGACACATCAGGGCCGCTGCCCTTTTCCCTTCCCGCCACCTTGTCTATCTCGTCAATAAAGATTATGGCGTTATTCTCGGCCCTTCGCACCGCTTCCTTTACGACCCTGTCCATGTCTATCAGCTTCTGCATCTCCTCGCTGCCTATGATATCGCGCGCCTCTTTGACGGACACCCTTTTTTTCTTGGTCCGGTTTCCGGAGAGCCCTTCAAACATCTCCTGCATGTTTATTCCTATCTCATCCATGGACCCGCCGGAGAAGACCTCCATCATCGGAGCCTGCTTCTGCGCAACGGGAACCTCGACAAACCTCTCTTCAAGTTTTCCTTCCTTGAGCATCACGCGCATCTTTTCCCTTGTCTCCTTAAACTGCTCTTTTTCAACCCTGCTCCTTTCAATCTCCTCGTCAGAGAGCAGTGTCTTTTTAGACTGCTTAAGCGGCGGCACGAGCAGGTCAACAAGCCGCTCTTCCGCCAGCTCCCCGGCCTTGCCCTTAACCTGTGCCATGTGCTCTTCCCTCACCATATTTACGCTTATCTTGGCAAGGTCCCTTATCATCGACTCGACATCACGGCCCACATATCCGACCTCCGTGTATTTCGAGGCCTCCACTTTTATAAAAGGCGCCTTTACTATTTTCGCAAGCCTTCGCGCGATTTCTGTCTTGCCTACGCCTGTCGGCCCTATCATAAGTATATTTTTGGGCGTGACCTCATCCTGCATCTCAGCCGGCAGCCGCTGCCTGCGTATCCTGTTGCGCAGCGCCACAGCAACCGCCCTCTTCGCCTTCTGCTGCCCCACGATATACCTGTCAAGCACGGCTACAATCTCTTTGGGTTTATAATCCTTCTCTTTCATTATTCATTCCCGCCTTTTCAGACTTCCTCTATCGTAATGTGGTCATTGGTATAAATGCATATCTCAGCGGCTATCTTCATCGCCTCGGTTGTTATTTCAGCGGCGCTCATCTTCGTGAACCTTACAAGCGCCCTTGCCGCTGACAGCGCGTACGAGCCGCCGGAACCAATCGCCATTATTCCGTCTTCCGGCTCTATAACCTCTCCGCTGCCCGAGAGCACGTAAGAATTTTCGCGGTCCGCCACCAGCATCATGGCCTCAAGCCTTCTTAATACCTTGTCCGTGCGCCAGTCTTTAGCAAGCTCAACAGCGGCGCGCTGTATCTGCCAGTTGTGCGCCTTCAGCTTTTCCTCAAAACGCTCAAAGAGGGTAAACGCGTCGGCAACTGACCCGGCAAAACCCGCCAAAACCTTTACCTTTCCCTCTATTACCCTGATTTTTTTCGCGGTTCTCTTCATTATAATACGGTCAAGCGTCACCTGCCCGTCGCCTGCCATTACTGTTTTCCCGTCTTTTCTCACGCATAAAATTGTAGTCGCATGCATTTTGCACCTCTTCTTCCTTTAAAAACCTTTTATTTAAAGGTTTTTAAACGGGTATGCCTCTCCCGTTAAGGAATTCAAGTATAACATAATAGAGGAGACGGTTTCAACACAAAACCCCGGAAGACCCCAGAAGACTTTAACAAAGGCAGTTTAAATTTGGAATTTGCAATTTACAAGTGGACGGCAATGAAGAAACGAACCGGTTTTCGGAGGCTGCTAAACAACCTTTACCCCAACACAAACTGACGCAGGACGGGGCGGGTAGCGGAAAATTTCGTCGAGAACTCAGGGCGCGTCTGTGCTGTGCGCTATTCAACGCCATCCCAAACATCAAAGCACATCAGCGTTCAAGACGCCCTAAAACCCGCGCAAGCCTAATCGCGCATATTC
>DSBP01000316.1 GCA_011049465.1 bacterium
CTTCATTATTCCCGGTTGCCTTGCAGTAAACATCAGGAAGCGAGCGCACCCATTCCTCAAGATACACGGGCTCAAGCGGAAAGTTCCACGTTGAGGCTTTTTTGCCGTCATATACGCCCTCAAGGCTTCCGATTTTCCTCATCCCCCACACCTCATAAACATCCATAGTGTGTCCGCCGCAGCTGTGGGAATAAAAAGTATCCAGCAATTTGTAATTTGAGCCGTACAGCACCTCTCCCCGAGTCTGGTTCACAATCCTGTTGGTCTTTTCATTTTCTCCGTGCAACCCCCTGTAAACAGCGCAGTGCTGCTGGGCGCATAAATCATACCCGTCTTTCCTGTGCCGGCCAAGATGCTTGAAAGTATATGTGCGCGCCGCGACAGCCTGCGCCTTCAGCGCCTCCTCGTTCCAGCCCACAGGCATCTCTGACGGAAGGACACCGTAGAGATATTCCTCAACATTGACAAGATTAATAAGGTCAAAGACTTTCCTGTTCAATACAACCCTGAAATCGCCCCTGTATGTGGTGTCCACCCTTTCGGAGAAAAAGAACCCCTCTCCGTAACGGACATTATAAATGCTTGTCGTAGCCTCTTTAACAGGGGTAATTATCTCTATCTCCTTCTTAAAGATTATTTTGTTGTCCCCGCTTCCTATTATCCCCTGTTTTTTGTCCTCAGTAAGGTATATATAGTATTCTTTGAACTTCTCCCCCCGAAGAATCTCCTTTCCCTTTTCATCCTTTACCAAAAAATCGCCGCCGCATTTGAAGTATATGTACTCCGCGCCCGCAACTATCCCCACCCTGATTATGTCAATTGCCCCCGCGTCCTCCACGCTCCTTTTGTCCGGCGGCACGTACTCATCGCGCCTTTGCTTCTTGTCATCAAGAAAGCTTTTTATCTGCTGCTGCACCTGCGGGACAGAAGACGCAAAAAACTGCATCTTCTCCCTGGCTTCCACGTCTTTTGAATCAATGTCGTTTACTGTCCGCCAGTAATTAAAGGCATTCAGCTTGTCTTTTTTTTCCTCGTAGAGCGCGGCTATCCTCCGGTTGAGTTCGGTATAAGTACGGTCCCTCTTAAGCGCCTCCTTGTAATTTTCTATTGCCGCGTCAATATCCCCCTTGATTTTATTCAGTTCAGCCAGTTTTATATAAGTAACCACTTTTCGCGCGTCAAGTTCCAGGGATTTTTTAAATGCCTCTTCCGCCTCGTTTACCTTTCCCATGCGCAGTAGAATGCATCCGTGCCAGTACATAAGCTCCCAGTTAACAAGGTTTCTTCGTATAAGATGCTTTAATTCCTCTTCCGCGTAATTGTAAGCACCCGTAAAATAATAGAGTTTTGCCAGCTCAAACCGGGGCCTTAGTTCCTTCTCATTTAACGCTACGGCCGCCCTGTATGCTTCGGCTGCCTTTTCATTTTCCCCGAATTCCTTGTATACGGAGGCGAGATTCATAAATGCCGCCCTGTTTGACGGGTCCTTTTTTACGATACCGCTGTAATATTTTATTGCCTTCTCGGGCCTGTCGGAATAATAGGGATTAACGGCGGCCCACGCGGCAGCGGGCAGCAGTATAATTGCGAGGCCGGCCCTTAACATAGCCGTCATAGCGAGAATTTTTCCCCCAGATATATCTCTCTTGCTTTTTTGTCCTTCGTAAGTTTCTTTGCCGGCCCTGACAGAAGTATTTTTCCCTCATACAGAATATATGCCCTATCGGTTATGGAGAGCGTCTCCCTCACATTATGGTCCGTAATAAGTATGCCTATTTTTTTGCGTTTCAGCTGCCTTATAATGTTTTGTATGTCAAAGACCGATATGGGGTCAATACCCACAAAAGGCTCGTCAAGAAGTATGAACGAGGGCGAGAGGACAAGCGAACGCGCTATCTCCACGCGGCGCCGCTCGCCGCCCGACAGCGTGTAGGCCTTCTGTTTGGCCAGGTGGGATATTTTAAGCTCCTCAAGGAGGTGTTCAAGCCTGCTCTTTTTCTCCTTTTCGTCCAGTTTCATAAACTCAAGGACCGACATTATATTTTCCTCAACTGTCAAACGCCTGAAAATTGAAGGTTCCTGGGAGAGGTAGCTTATTCCCATAAGGGCCCGCTTGTACATGGGAAGCCCCGCAATTGACCCGCTCTTTTTTCCGTCTTCAATAACTATATCGCCCATATCGGGCTGTATTACCCCCAGTATCATATAAAAAGTGGTTGTTTTCCCTGCGCCGTTGGGCCCCAAAAGGCCCACTATCTCCCCCTGATTTATCTCTATGTTAACATCATTTACAACCCTTTTTTTTCCGTAAATCTTAACGAGGTGCTTTGTCGCTATCTTTTTCAATTTTCGCTTCCTCCGCCGCTTTTTCAAAATCAGAATAATAAAGCTGGGATTTAATGTCCCCTTCGAGGCTGATTGTTTTTGTGTTCACGTCAAGGCTCACTTTTCTTGACATAAAAAAACTTCCTGTCTTCCTCACTGCCGGGTTTCCCGTGAGGGTCAGCATGTCATTATTTTCATTGTATACCACTTCATCGGAAAAGGCAAGAACGTCCTTGAATTCCACGCGCACCTTGTTTTTCTCCTTAACTGCCCTTATTTCCCCGGTCCCGGTATTAAAAGATATCTTATCCGCGCGCATGGTAAGAGTGTTTCCGTCATCCAGCGTTTTTACGGCAGTAACCTTTTCATAAGCGTCAATGCTTCCCATTCCCGAACCGTAAACAACCCTTCCGCACCTCATGTTTATGCCGTGTTCCCTGTAAAAAACCCGGACATTGCCCTCGGCAACAGCATTGTCCCTGTAATTCTCGCTTGACAGACGGTCGCAGTAAAGTTCGACATTGTCTGCAGTCAGCCTTACATTGCCCCTGAAAACAGACATGGATGTGGTTTTTTTGAAATCCATTGTGTTTGATTTTATTACCAGCATTCCTATTTTTCCTCTTTTTTTGGCAGGCTTCTTTTCCGGCTCAATCTCTTTTTCCGGCGCCGGCGCAGGCGGCGACGCAGCAGCAGCCTTGGAAACAACTCTTTTCGGCTTCTCCTTAATCCCCGCGGGCGCGGTTGACAAAGCCGGTTTTTCCGCAAGAGAGCCGATTCCGGCAGCGGAGAACCTCTCAGACGCGCCCAGTTTGTACTTCTCCTCCTGTTTCGCGCTGTCTATTGTCGCGCAACCCGCGGCCGAGATAAAAAACAACCCAAAAACAAGATATGAAAACCTATTCATTTCCTATATCCTTCGCGTCAAGCCTTACCTCTTCCTTTAATCGGACATTTTCCATGTGAATATCCGACTCCATCCCTTTTCCCCTAAGCCTGTCTTTGCCCTTTATGACCACAACCTCTTCTTCGGTAAATATCCTCCCTCCCGCGTCATCCCAAAACAGCTTCTTTGTAAGAAGAACCATGCCGTTTTCTGCCCTTACCTTCACGTTTCCGGTAAGCTCGGTAAAATTATTTACAAGGTTTATCACCGCCCTGTCTGAAAAAACTTTTGTAGCCCTGTTTTTGCCCTCAAGAATAGTCATCTCAACATCCTGCGCGTACGCCATTTTTTTCATCTCAAAAATCTGCGCGCCGCGGGCCTTAAGTTCCCAGTCCACAACGGCGTTTTCCGTGGAAACAAGCGTAAACCCCTGTATTACAAAACTGGGTATATTTTCAACAGACTCGGGAGCGGGCAGCTTCAGCCTGATTTTCTGCTCGCCGCAGCCCGCGGCAAACAGAAATATTACGGCTGTAAATAAAACCACTGCTGTTCTTTTTTTCACTTTTCCCGCCTATGCTTTAATTTTTGTGTAGTCAACCGTGCTCTTATACCTGGGATGAACCCATACCCACTGCGCCGGCGCCGCCTCAACAAAATCTCCAAGCTGTTTGTTGTAGATTGAAGCAATCTCTTCTGTGGCCATGTCTTCTGTTATCCCTATCGGCCTGTTCACCGTCATTTTATACAACCCCGTTTTTTTCCTCAGCAGCCCCACGCACATTATATACAAACCAAGTTTTTTGGCAAGAACTGCCGGTGCTGAAGGCGTCTTTGCCCTGACCCCGAGGAAATCCGCGTCAACGCTTTCAACCCGCGTGTCCTGGTCCGAGAGTATCCCAAGTATCATGCCGTTTTTCAGCCCTTTTATCATCTCAAACGAAGGCCTGTCCCTGTCATAAATCCTGACTCCTGTCGTAGTGCGCGCCTTAAAGACAAACCTGTCCACGTTGTCATCAAATAATTTTTTTCCTATCGCGCCGACTTTAAAACCTTTTAAGGAAAGATACACCGACATCAGCTCCCAGTTGGCAAAATGTCCGGTGACGGCTATCACCCCCCGGCCTTCTGCCGCGGCCGCTTCAAGGTGCTCAATGCCTTCTGCCCCGGATATGAGCTTTGCTATGGCCTCGGGCTTCCACGTGTTAACCTTTAAAAACTCAAAAGCCGTTATTCCGTAATTCGCGAAATTGTCCGAGGCAAACCGCCTCTTTTCCCTTAAACCATACCTTCCGGGATAGGCTATCTCAAGGTTTTTAAAGATTATATCCCTCTCTTTTTTTAAAACAAGGCTCAATACCCTTCCCAGCAAAGCGCCTGCCGCTGACGCGGCTCTTAGCGGGATAAAGAAGATAATCAACCTGAGGGTAAAAAGAAATAAAACAAAGAGGCTGTTCCTGATTTTCTTGGCAAGGGGGCGGCTCATTTTTTCCCCAGGTAACGCGCTACCGCTTTCTCCCATAAACCGGATGACTTAAGCACTTTCTCTATGATTTCCCTGACGCAGCCTTTTCCCCCTTCCGCCGAAGAGATGAAATGGGCCGCTTTCTTTACCTCGGCCGCGGCGTCTTTCGGCGCTGCCGCAAGCCCGCACGAGAGCATTACCGGCAGGTCTATTATCTCATCGCCGATAAAACAGACCTGGCTGTCTTTTAACCCGTATTTTTTCTTGAGCTCTTCGTAAGCGCGTTTTTTTTCCATGCACCCCTGATAAACCTCGCCAATCTTAAGCTCTTTTGCCCTCAACCCTATTGTTTCACAGTGCCTGCCGCTTATAACGGCAAACTTCAGCCCGCCATGGCGGCCAAGGCTTATTCCTGTTCCGTCTTTTACGTCAAAACGCTTGTATTCGGTTCCGTCGCTTCCTATTATTATGCCGCCGTCGGTCAAAACACCGTCAACATCAAGCGCTATAAGCTTTATTTTTTTAAACCTTTCCTTTACATCCTTCTTTTTCATGCTATCCCCGATTTCAATATATCGTGAAGGTGTATTATTCCATCAAGCCGATTCTTCTTTCCCGCCACAAGCAATACGGTTATCTTCTTTTTTTCCATGAATTTAAGCGCCTGCGCCGCAAGCGCGCCGCAACCGATGGTTCCCGGATTTTTTGTCATTATCGCGCCCATCTCAACGGAAAACGGCTCCGGATTTTTTTCAATCAGCCTCCTTAAATCCCCGTCCGTAAATATTCCCAGTATCCGGCCCGCCTTTCCCGTTACCGCAGTACAGCCGAGGCGCTTGCGCGTCATTTCAACAAGCGCGCTTTTAACCGTGGTTTTTACGGACACAACAGGAACATCCTTTCCCGTGTGCATAATATCCTTTACCCTTAAGAGCAACCTCTTTCCCAGTGCTCCGCCCGGGTGTATCATCGCAAAATCCGCCTTCTTAAACCCCCTCTTTTTCAGAAGGGCGACAGCCACAGCATCCCCTATTGCCAGCTGAACCGTTGTTGATGCCGTAGGCGCGAGCCCCATTGGACAGGCCTCCTCGCTGACAGACGAGTCAAGCACGCACGAAGCCGCTTTTCCGAGTGTTGACCCCTTTCTGCCCGTCACCGCTATAATCGGAACCTTCAGCCTGTTAAGAGTCGGGATTATATCAATCACTTCCTCTGTCTCGCCGCTCTGGGATATTATGATTACAACATCTTTTTTGTTTATTATTCCCAGGTCTCCGTGCGCGGCCTCTGTGGAATGGAGATAAATTGAGGGGGTTCCGGTAGATGAGAGCGTCGCGGATATCTTCTGCCCTATGAGCCCGGACTTGCCTATTCCCGATATTACCACCTTTCCCTTAACCCCATATAACAGTTTGACCGCCTTTTCAAAATCAGCGTTTATACCTGCTTTCAGCCTGTTCAGCGCCGCTGCCTCAACCCCTATAACTCTTTTAATCTCGGACCTTACGCTCACTTCGGCGCCTCCTGCTTTTCCTCCACATACCACATTCTCGCGCAGTTATCGCATGTATGAATCTCTTTTTTCTTTTTAACCTCTATGACAGCCTGCGGCCTTACCGACATCCTGCACCCTTCGCACGTGCCGTTTCCTTTGGAGTCCGTAAGAAGCCTGGCTATTGCCATCCCGCCTTTATTCACCCTGATTCTCTCGTAGCGGCTGTACCAGTTTTTGTCAACAGCCGCCGCCGCCGCCTCTCTGTCAGCGGCTATGGCTTTTATCTCTCCCCTTATGACGCCTATCTGCTCCTCTGACTTTTTTATGCCTTCTCCGATTTCCGCCTGCTCTTTTTTAAGCACGCCCTCCTGCACTTTTATCCACTTGTGCGCCTCATCCTCAGCTTCCATGGCCTCAAGTTTTGAGTCCTCAAAACGGCTTATATCGGCCCTGTACATGTCCATTTCAGTCTGAAGCGCCTTAAAAGCCTCGTTTGTCTTCACCTGAGACATCTGGTCCTCTTTCTTTTTTATCTCGGCCTCTTTTGCTTTAATATCAAGGTCAATCTGTGACATCTTTTTCCTTGAGGCGTCAAGGCTGTTTTTCTTCTCTTCAAATTCCGCCTTCAGCGCCGCAGCCTTTTCCTTTGCCGCCGTAATGCCGCTTTCCAAATCGGCTATTTTCCCCTCAAGCCCCTGTATGCGCGTGTCCACATTCTGAAGCGCAACAAGCTTTTCAAGTACCTCCGCGTCTGTCATCATATTCCTCCGTTAAATTTTATTCTCTGCCTGTAAAATGAAAAACGCCGCGCTTCATTCCCTGAAGCGCGGCGTTTTATCCGTCATCCGGATTCAGCCTTCTATATTTATGCGGCTGAATTTTTTCATGCCGTCAAGGCCGCCCTTGACGAAATTCCATTTTGCCATGTAGTGTATCCACATATATTTAAGCAGCTTCGAAGGCGGCTTCATGGTAAATACCGGAAGGAAAAACTTCAATCCGAAAATCAGAACAAGCCCGAGAAGGATTATGATTGGCGCAATCCCCCCTATTACGGCCGCTAAACCGCCTATGATAAACGTCACCCCGAATACCGCCGCGAAAACAAGGGCGAAAAGGTTCATGAGCATGAAATCACTTATATAGATAATCCCGGGCTTAAACCACGGGATGGCAAAGCTGAAGTTTCCAAAAGCACTGAAATAAAACTCAAGTACATTTTTTGCGTGCATTTTAAGCAAAAGCGGGTGCCCGAACCCGTAGCCGTAAAGCTGCTTGAAAAACTGCTGCGGCGTGGCCCTGTGCATATGGTCCACTATTGCAGCGGGCTGAAAATAGAGCTTAAAACCCTTCTTCAAAACCCTAAGGTTAAAATCAACATCCTCTCCTGTGGGCTCGTGCCAGAACTCATTGCCTATTGCCTCAGCGGCTTTTTTCGACACAGCCGCGTTTGCAGTCGCGAAGAACGGACAGGTCTGCGAGCCGTTTATCTCGCTCGGCAGGTCTTTTTTTATCGAAGGATAATATCCGCCCTTTTTCATCCCCACCCTGTCTCCTATGGTAAGAAAACCGGCCTGCTCGCAGTAAGCCTCTGTATCATTTTCAGCATCGGTCCTCAAAGTGTATATCTCGCCTCCGACCATGCCGACCTCAGGGTCTTTAAGAAAAGGCTCAACCAGTTTTTCTATCCAGTCCTTGTGCGGAGCGCAGTCGCCGTCAGTAAAGAGAATGTACTCTCCTTTTACCACCTTTAACGCGGCGTTTCTGGCATGTCCGGGGGATTTTGAGTCAGGAACCTCCACCAGTTTTATAAAATCGTACTTTTCCTGCCATTTTTTTATGATATCGCGCGTCTTGTCCGTTGACCCGCCGTCAGCAAGGACAATTTCCAGCTTGTCTCTCGGATAGTCCACATTCAGAATATACTCCATTGTAGTGTCTATCGTCCTCTCCGCGTTTCTGACCGGCGAGATAATGCTTACAAAAGGTTTTTCCGCCATCTCCTGCAATCCTCCTTAAAGGGGCTTTTCGTGGGTAAAACAGCTGTTTTTAAATGAAAAACCTCTGTTTCCCGTTTTACAGCACGGGCAAAATTATATCAATTATAAAAAAAATGTAAAGCCTTTTTTTCCACGCCCCCGCCCTGCCCTGCGATGGTTGCACGTTACGGCAACACTTGTTTAGCATCCGGCAAAAACCGGTTCGTTTTTTTTTGTCGTCCACTTGCAAATTGCAAATTCAAAATTGTAAATTGCCTCACTCGAGGTGGGCCGGGGCAGGCAGCGGAGAAATTTCGCCGATTTACATCGGCGGTGAGCCCGTTCATCCGGTGACTCGCGAATACACGCGATTAGGCTCTCGCGGGTTTTAGGGCGGTTTGAATGCTGCTGTGCTTTGATGTTTGGGATGGCGTTGAATAGCGCACGACACAGACGCGCCCTGAGTTCTCGACGAAATTTTCCGCTACCAGCCCCGTCCTGCATCAGTGGGTGTTAAGGCGATGGTTGTTTAGCAACCGGCAAAAAACGGCTCGTTTCTTTTTGTCGTCCACTTGTAAATTGCAAATTCCAAATTGTAAATTGCCTTCCCTCTGCCCTCAACTGCCGCGATTCACTCATACACCGTGCTTTTAATCAAAACCTCCACCCGCCTGTTCTTCCCCCTGCTTTTTTCGCCGCTTCCCATTGACGCAGGCAGCGAGTCCCCCAGCCCTTCGGCTGTTATCTTCCTGTTTTTAATGCCCAGGAGGTTTATCATGTAAAACCTGACCGCCTCTGCCCTTGCCTTTGAGAGCGCCTCCCTTGTTTTATAAACACCCGGGCTCTCATGCCCGTCAGTATGCCCCGTAATATAAATTTCACAGTCCTTGTTCCTCAAAATAACGGGTTTAATATCCTTAAGCACGCGGTAAGCGTCTGATTTAACAGATGTCTCTCCGGGGTTAAAGAGCGCGTCAGAAGAATAGGTGAGCCTTATCTCCCTCAAAAGAATAACCTGCGCCCTTGGCGCTGTACGCGAGACATTCCCGAGAGTGTCGCCTGCTTCAATCATATAATAATAGAGGTTTCCTGTCTCGACAAAACTGCCGTCATTTCCCCTTCCGTCCCATACATATACCGCAGGCGGCTCTCCTTTTCCCTCTGCCGTATAAAACTCTTTTCCGCTGCTGCCGGTTACAATGAACTTCCACCCGCTTATGCCGGTTTTGTCATATGCGGATATTGAAAAGACCGAGGGTATGAGAAGCGCCCCCCTCTCTCCGGGCCTTAAGAACTGCGGTTCAGCCGATAAATACAACGACGGGCCCGTACTGTCAACCTCAACCCTTGCCGGTGGAGATTTTGATTTTTCGCCGGTTATGTAAAGAGCCTCAACTGTTATGTCATAATACCCGTCCTCAACAGCCCCGTCTTCCCGCCTGCCGTCCCAACGCGCCACAGGCGTGTTGACAGACTCCATATCGGCCTCATGCACCGTATATCCTGACTCCACAGAGGTTATTTTATACTTCAACCCTGTTATTTTGTCCTCATCCCTCAATCCCGCGCTTATGCCGGCGGCGCAGGGGTTGCAGCCTTTCGCCGCAGAGAACAATTCAGGGTTTGCCTTAACCGTAACAGGCGGCGTCCACCAGCTTAAAAGAAAGGAAACCATGTGCGTGCTTCCAAGGTTCTCATAGGGTTCAAACGCGTAATGCAGCTCCATATTTTTATACTTAAAACCAAACCCGGCTGTCGGATGCAGGTATTCCCCTATTTTGAGTCCGGCCGCGACAGAGACGGCCTTAAAGAACCAGGCGTTTACGCCCATTCTGAACAACGCTATATTGTCAGGGTCATAAGACACAGCGGCGGCTATCAGGGTTTTAACGCCGCCGACATAAAACTCGTCCGATAATCCCGCGTTCAGTTTCAGCGGCGGATTGAGCCCTCCCTTATAATTGACAAACCCCGGCCCTGTGCTTGAGGCTATAGCTCCCATTTTCAGTATATGAAGCCCGGCGGGAAACTTTGCCATTAATCCTATGTCAAACCCGGTTGCCTGGTTTACAACCTCACCGGCGTACTCCGAAGAGAGCTTAATTGTAACTCCGGCGGAAAAATCCTTTGTAATTTTAACCGCTCCGCCCAGCGTAATCGTATAATTGCCCATCTCCCTTACGCTGTCGGGATACGCCTCCCAGTCAATAAGCCCGGCGTGCGGCGTTCCTGAGGGCCGCTCAAGGCTGAACCAGGAAAAACCTATTCCTATTTTTCCCCAGTCAAGCAGCGGGTCGGGATTAATAAGCGCGAAATGCCCGTACTGAATATTGTCGAGCCAGAACACATAGGAAATCTGTGATTCAAAGCCAAGCGTGTAGAGCATGCCCGCGGGATTATAGAAAAGCCCATAGCTTCCCTCGGATACGGAATAAAAAGCGCCCGACATTGCCGCTCCCCGCGCAAATACCGGAATATTGAGAATATTGGCGCCGTTTATAACCGCGGGCATCACCGTAATAATAAGCGCAACAGCCGCGCGCCTGAAAAAAGACGTCCTCAAACCTTCACCCCCGCGGCAAAACCGTATTAAACCCGCTTTTTTCTCCTACTTTTTTTCCAGATACACCCGCGTCATTTTATCCCCTGCGCGTATGGCATCAACCACATCAAGCCCTTCAATAACCTGCCCGAATACCGTGTAATTTCTGTCAAGAAACGGCGCGGGAGCCAGACATATATAAAACTGGCTTCCGGCGCTGTCCGGGTCAGCAGAACGCGCCATGGCCACGGTCCCTTTAATGTGCGGATTGGCGTTAAACTCAGCCTTTATGTTATAACCCGGCCCGCCTGTTCCGTTGCCATTAGGGCAGCCTCCCTGAATGACAAACCCCGGCTCATACCTGTGAAACGTAAGGCCGTCATAAAAATTTTTCTCAGCAAGCTTGATAAAATTCTCTGACGTCTTGGGCGCGTCATTACCGAAAAACTCAAATTTAATAACACCCTTTTCCGTCTCAATAACCGCAGTAACATTCTTCGTATCCACAACTGCCTCCTTTGCATTGCACGAGATAATGAACAACGCGGCGAAACAAACAACAAACAGGGATAAAACAATCCTTTTAGCCATTTTCTTCCTCCTCCTTTGCCTTAATAAGTTTTTTAAAACTCAATCCCTCGATAACCATGAAAACCAGCCCCAAAACTATAATGGGCAGGAGTATCATGGCGTGAATTGCCACCACATATGCCGTAGCCTGCTCTTTTGTAAAGGCAAAAAGCAGCATAACGCCCACGCCAAAAAACTCAAAAGGCCCCACGCCGCCCGATGTAGACGGCGCCATTATGGCAAAATTTGATACTGCCATGATAAGCACTACAACAAGAAAACTTATCTTAATACCCATTGCCATTGCCATCATATAATAGGTGCAGGCCTCAACGGTCCACGCGGTAAAAGAGAGTAAAAATACAGTAATCAGGTCTTTTTTGTCGCGTAAAACCCCGAACCCCTCGATGAAAGTATCTATCAGCCCGCTGAATAAATCCCCGAATTTTTTGGGAAAAAACGCCACAACACGGTGAAGAAAATTCACGGTCGGCTCTTTTTTAAACACCAGAAAAACAATCGTAATAAAAACAGCCGCGAACACCGCGCTTCCGCCAACGGCAAATACCATAACAGCGTCCTTTATGCCGAGCGTCCTGCCAAACAGCTCAAACGACATAAACTCCTGCGACTGGTTTGCCACAAACGTAAAAGCAAGATACCCGAGAATAAAATAAAAAATCATTATCAGCCCGTCAAATACACGCTCAATGACAATGGTCGCGAAGGTCGAGGACTTGGATATTCCCTTTTTCGCGCCTGTTATGTACGCCCTTATAAACTCCCCTGCCCTCGCGGGCAGTATGTTGTTGAACATAAACCCCATTACAAGGTAGGGAAAAAGCTCGCGCGCCTTAAACGGCTTAATGTGCTTGAGCAGGACGCGCCACCTGGCCGCCCTGATATAATAACCGCCTATGTAAACAGCCACGGCCAGCGCCAGCAGTCCCGGGTTTATGTTTGTCAGTATGGCTGCCAGTTCCCCGAAATCTATGCCGCGAAAGACAAAATACAGGCACACCAATGTTACTGCGATGCCCAGCCAGAAACGCTTTTTTCTTATCATTTTTTTGCCGCCTTCTTTTTTATCCGCCTGCCGGACGGTTTCAGCTCTTTTATCCTCGCAGCCTGTTCCGGGGAGAGCACATCCGCGAGCTGTTTTGAGAACACGGCGTCCTTTTTTATCCCCGCCCGGTGAAGAAAAAATCTGCCCATCACGCCGAGCGTCGCGAGCCCGTAAACCGAACTACGCAGGAAATTAATCGATGAGGCCTCTTTGAAATACCTTGTAGGCACCGGCACCTCTGATGTATGGAACCCCTTTGCCTCAACCTGGGCTATCACCTGCGTGTCAAAGACAAAATCATCGGAATTAAGCATAAACGGCAGCGCGAGCAGGCACTTCCTGCTGTATGCCCTGAAACCCGTGTGCAATTCCGAATAGTGTTTTCCCATAATGAAATTTTCAAACATTGTAAGCATCTTGTTTGATATGTATTTATAAAGAGGCATGCCGCCCTTAAGGGCGCCGTGGCCGAGCATCCTCGATCCAAGCACAAAATCAGCGTGCCCCTCAATAATGGGAGATATCATCTCGGGAACAAGCCTCGAGTCATACTGATAATCAGGGTGAAGCATGACTATTATGTCAGCTCCGTCAGCGAGCGCCTCCATGTAACATGTCTTCTGGTTCGCGCCATACCCGCAGTTTTTCATATGAACTATGGTTTTTAACCCCAGCCTTCCGGCAATTTCAACTGTCCTGTCACTGCTGCCGTCGTCAACAAGTATTACCCTGTCAACGATGTGCTTCGGCAGGTCCTTATATGTTTTTTCAAGGGTAAGCTCCGCGTTATAAGCCGGCATTACCACAATCACCCTCGGTTTTTTTTCCTTCCTTTTACGGGAAAAGGGCTTCACTGGGGACAACCTCCTCTCCGCTTCCGGAAGGCGTCTTCCACCACAGCTGCATTTTCGTGTAATGAACGCTCTGATAAAACCTCACCTGTATGTCATGCATTCCCTTGGAAAGTTTTACCGTCCCCTTTCCCGGAGGCGCTCCGGTATAGGTCCCCTTATTAACCAGTATCTGTTTCCCGTTAATAAAAACATCCGAGTAATCATTTGAATGTGTTATGAAGGTGTACTCTCCGGGTTCGTCTATTTTAACTTTTCCCTTCCACTTGACAGAAAACGGCCCCATAACCGGGTCCCTTGTCCAGTTAAAGAGTATAAACGGGTCGATTCTTGTTATTACAGGCTCTCCCTGCCAGTGGTTGGACAGCTTAAGAGCCTCTTGCCTGTCCGGCTTTTTTATATTATCCCTGTAATAATAACCCGTCAGCCCGTTCTTGCCGGTCTTTTCCTGCTGTTTAACCACATCCTCATACGGCACCTCATACACCCAGTAGAGAATCCTGCTGCTGAAAAACTTGTGCCTGAAATCATGGTATTTCCCGTTCGGGTACATTGATTTAAGCACGGGAACAAGCGGAAGATACTCGGGCTCAAGTATGTAAGCATAATTATTCCTGCTCCTGCTTTTTACCGGCATCCACTCCGAAAGGTCAAACCCCGAGTAATTTGTCGACGGATATGAGGCAAATTTAAATGTATAGCTCTCCATCCACGCGGGGTTTATAACAACAAAATAATCGCTTCCAAGCCCCCGCACATACCTTCCCATGTGGTATTCATCCACGGAAAACTCGGCCCAACTGCCCGGATTATTATAAAACTTCTTAAAATACGCCGTATAGTTCTCATATATTATGAAACCAAACGCCAGGACAGCCGAAAGAAGCAGGGGCAGCCATGCATCCCGCTTAAACTGCGCGACAAACGCCTCTTTAATAACCTTTATCGCCGCGGCCGCGAAAAAGAGCGCGACAGGTATAAGGGGTATTGTCCTGTATGCCTGCGGTGACTCTGTCGAGAAGAGCCCGCCCTGCATAAAGGCCGCTGTCATGACAAGCATGAAAAAGTACAGGGGCTCTCTCCATTTATACAGGGCAAAACCAAAACCCAGCACCAGAAAGATTCCGGAGAGAAAATCAAGCATGGGCGCGCCGGGATAATTGTGCCTCGGGTTGCCGTCTCCCTTGTAATTAAACATAAGCAGTGTGTTTTTTACATTTTCAGCATAAAGCTTTGTCCAGTGTTTCGGCACACCGTCCTTTTCAACATACCGGCCGCCTATTTCCCTCAGCATCTCTTTGTTAAATATGGAGACAGTGGATGCCCTGCTCATAAACTGGGAGGGGTGTTTTAAGGCATACTGCCCGAGCGGCCCGAGCGTAACAATGAAGACAAGAAGGGCCATTGCCGCCTTTACCGGTGTGTTCGAATGATTTCTGAATAAAACAAAGGCGCCGAAGGCGGCTGCCGCGGGAAACAGAAAATGCCACGCCCTCACCTGCGGGATGAAGTACATAATGACGGCCGTCGTGAACGCACCGAGAAAAAGGAGAGAGAAGAGCTTCTCCCTCTTCCACAAACCGCCCATGCCCTTTACACCCGGATTTTCCCTTTTCCTTTTCCTGCCCAACAGCTTGAGTATTATAAGATAAACAATAACAACAGCCAGCCCGGCAGGAAGAAGCCTTGCCGCTATATAGGAATAAAGAGCAAGGGCCGTTAAAAAACCAAGCAGGCAATAATCCGTGAGCCCCCCCTCTTTGTAGGCCCTGTAGGCGAAATAAAATGCCAATATAACAATTAAGACCGTGAGTATTCCAAGGAACCCCACCCTGCTGAAAATAACGTGCCAGTTCATCACCGCGAGCAATAAAGCGGCCGCAGCCGCCGTATAAACCCCAAAAAACCGCCTAATTAAAAAATAAAAGGCGGGCACGCAGAGAATGCCGAGCACAATTGATACAACCCTTATCTGCATGACGCCTATGCCAAAAGCCTTAAAAGAAACGGCCACAAGATACATATACATGGCGGCGTTTTGCGTCCACCTTTCTATATAGACAGGCAGGCTTGTACCCTCAAGCACTTTTCCCGTAAGTATGTTTATTGCCTCGTTTCCGTTCTGTCCCTCGTCCCTGAAACAGCCCGACGGCAGTTCGTCAATCATATAAACCCGAAAAAACACAGCAACGCCAATTATGGCAACAAGCAGCAGCGCCTCAACAAAAGGCCCCGGCTCTTTAAGCTCTTTTACGCCGACCGCGGCCCTGTGGGAAAGAATGAACAGAACCGCCGCGACAGCAAATAACACGAGCCCCGGCGCGAGCATGGATCCGCTGTTATAGGCCATAAACTGGCCCGCAAAAGCAGCGGCAAGCGCCGCTATCGCGAAATTAAAAGCGCCTATTTTGTTAACGAGTGAAGCGCCTCTCTTTTTTACCCCTCTTTTTTTCGCCATATCATCACCTCTCTATGAACTTCTGCACGTACTCATGCCCGGCAATATGCCTCGCGGCCGCGGCCCTCTCGGTTATTTTCGCGAAGGAAAACAATACATTATACATTAACATAAAAACAAGCAGGCCGTAAAGTATATGTTCGCGCGTAAAGACCGTTTTTCCCTGAAGATTCATGTAACCGGCAAATTCCTTTATGCCCGCGGCCCCGATCAAAACAATGATAAAATAAAATGGCGCCATAAAGTAAAGCGTGTCGGTTGACGCGGGCAGCATGGCAAAAAACCCGAGCAGAAGCGCGGCCGCAGTCATAAACAGGCAGTATGTAATAAACGACACCCGCCGCGCCTTTATGTCGTCGGCAGCCTTTACAAAAAGAGTTATGTAAAAGAATACGGCAAAGAAGAAGGGCAGGGTTTTTGACCACAGGAAACCGTCCTTGAAAAACGTGTCCACCATGAATGTTTTTGTGTTAACCAGCGCCGAGGCGGAGAAAAACTCCGCGTTCCACCTGTCTATAAACGTATATGAAAGAATGGCCAGCGCGGGCAGGATAAAAACACCCAGATGAATCCCCCACTGCGCCGCGTATGCCTTCGCGAACCTCTTTTTCCGGGCGTGCGCGGCCGCGTAAACCAGCGAAGCCAGGGCATATACCGCTCCCGGCATGCTCACAAGCGCCATAAGCACCGCTGTAATTATTATGCCCTTGTACCTGCCTGCCGGCACAGAGAAAAACGCGTGATACGCGTTGAGCGCGAACAACGCGAAGAGAAGCAGGACATCCCCTCCGCTGAAATGCGCCAGTATTACAGGCGCGGCTGTCATATACACAAGAAGCGCGGCAAAAGCCGCTGTCCCGCCCATGAGCCTGTCCGCAGCGCGGTAAAAGAGGGCCGATGTAAAACCAAACACACCGAGCCCCAGAATATACAGTATCATCACAAGGTTTGCGCTGCCTCCCGCCTTTGCTATCAGGGATACGATTAACGGATAAAGATATCCGTTCATCTCCTTTTTAAGCGGCGCCTTTGCCGCCAGATCCGTAAAATTGGCGGCAGCGATTTCCGACGCCCTGTGAAGGCTGAAATAGGATTCTATGCCTGTAAAAATAAGCGCCCCGTTATAATACATTATCAGCCCCGCGTGCATCGCAAATACCAGGGCAAGCGGGATAAGTATGAAATTTACGGGTACGCCCCTGAACATCGACTCTTTTTTTTGCGCCATTTCTAATTCCTCCTCTGCAGGAACCAATAATAAAAAGAATTGTAGCTTGTTTTGGACTCCTGCTGTATCTTTATTCTCTCTTTTTCATTCAGTATAAACTCACCCGGAACCCTCACGCTCTCCTCATAAAAACCGGTTTTCCCATCAACCTCCCATTTAACAGCCTCTTTTCCTCCGGCAAAAACCCGCTGGACGCACTGCGGCTGGTTAAACGACCTTCTGACTATTACAAGATCCCTTCCCGGCGCGAGGTTTGACACTGTAAATTCCTCATATCCCGAGGTTGACCTTCCCGCGTCAGTAACCTTTATGTCCGTCCCCGGATAAAACTCTTCCTCCAGATACGAGCCCGGGTTTTCCGGGACGCGCGCGGCCCTTATCACATACCCGCACCTGTCTTCGTCCCGCAAAAACGCCACGTCAAGCTTGTCCGCGGCCGAGTAACCCGAGGACTGTCCGTGCTCAAGCTTCATCGTGTCGCCCGTATTAAGGAACTGCGGCTTCAGTTTGACGCACACCTCAGGCGAGCCCACGACA
>DSBP01000051.1 GCA_011049465.1 bacterium
CCTGCCGGCACAGCCGTCCACGTCTTCGTCGCGACAACAGGAGTGGATGTAACCGTAGGGGTCGGCGTATCAGTCAGAGTACCGACAACAATCTGGCCGGTTGGAGTCGGCGTCTCAGTCAATATCCCGACAGGCGTCATTGTAAGGGTACTTGTCACGGTGGCAGAGTGGGCCACAATCTCCGCGGTTGACGTTGCTGTTTCCTCGGCAGTCGGGCCGGCCTCTGCTGTCCTTGTAGGTGTCGCAGTAAACTCATTTACCGGATCAGAAGGTCCCCTTTTCGCGCTGCAACCCGCGGCAAACACAGGAGTAAGCCCCAAACACCGCGATCATTAATGCTGCCGTGTATTTTTCAAAGGCGGGCCGCTGCTCACTGCTCACACCGCTGTTATCAATCATCTTTCCGAGCTGTTCCTCTGATATGGATGAGAGTACCGCTTCTTCGGACGGGTCAAGCATCATAGCTATGGCTTCGGCAGCAGCGCCTCTTTCCTTTATGAGTTTTTCCCTGAACACCGGGTCAACAGAGGCTTTTTTTAGCAGGATTTCGATGCCTATGGGCCTTCTGATAAAATCAACCTTATCCTCAGGCGGCCTCACACCCACTATCGTGGGTTTAATCGTATTGCTTCCCTCTTTTTTCTCCATAGCAAACCTCCTTAAAAAACCCGGCTTTTCCCTCGCCTTGCTTGGTTAATAATATTATACCACAAAATCCCAGAATTCCGCAAAATCATTATAAGAAGACGGGGTGTTGGGTTGTCATTTAAAAACTGATTTATTACATGCCCTAAACCTCATCCGCCCCGCTCTTTCGTTTTATTGCCAAATGGTGCTATTCCCCCTCCAGCACCCTCGCCGCCTCATGCCCGCATTTTAAACACTTGCCACGGATTACAAGACATTTACCCTCCGGATGAAATGTATAATCCTTTATCGTGGTTGCACCCGTGCATTTCACGCAATAAACAGAATCTAAGATGAGCCTTTTATGCCCCTCTTTCAAGTTATCCCATATGGACATGGGGTTTGATGCCTGCTTCTTTTTGGCCGTCCGCTTTCCAGAGCGCCGCTTTTTGGATGAAACCCCGGTTTTATTTTCATGGAATTTTCCGGCCACAGCCGTTCCTATCCCGCAATTCACATACTCATCTTCAAAAATAACGTCCCCCGCGCTTTCATCGTGTTCAAATCCATATCTTTCATACGCATCGGTTTTTTTAAGCGTTGAATTTATAACACTCAAGTCAAAAAATTCGGTATCGTATTTACCGCCCAGCCACTCTATTAATTCCTCATACTCTTCGTCATCCGGTTTTTTTAATTTTTCAGCCAGTTCGCGGTATCCGCCTGTCCCGCCGCAGTCTTCGGGCGGGCAGTTACGCGCGCCGTCTATGCAACCGGGATAAAAAACGCGGGGTTCAGGCTGAAAAACGCCCTCAAATACAACATCATGTTGCCATCCATCGCCAAAATCATAGAGAAAAACGAATTTTTTCAGGTGTTTTTCGCTTAAATCCTTTAATCCATATTTTGTTTCGTCCTCCATGGGCATCTCGTCAAGCATGTCTTCGGCTTCTTCGGTCATCATGCCATAATGCTTTCCTCCTATGACAAACTCGTGCAAATGGCTGTTTTTCCATCCCATAGCAAGCAGCAGCGCCACGGCAAAAGTGCGCAGATTCATGTCATCGCCGACCCGGATGCGCCGCCATATCGCAGGCTCTATGCCTTTGAGAGCAATCTTAAATTGTAATATCCTTTTCGGCTTGTATTTTTTTTGCGCGCTTTTCCTTTTCCCACCGGTATAAACCCATGTTCCGTTTCTCACAGCATCTCCCCCTCATAAGCTTTGTTCAAAAAAATAAATTCATCAACCTCTGTCTTTTTCCCGGCATAACCACTCCAATTTTTTCATTATTTTAAACCAAAAATTTTATACTTATACGCCGGCTAATTCGTCCACTGGCAGCGGAAGTTCATCGCTTGGTTTTGCCTGAAGCCATCCAAGCGCGTTAAGATTTCTTATGGCGTTTGCCAGCTCGGCGTCTTCAAGCTTTGGCCTGCGCCTCTCTTTCCATTCACGCACCTCCCGCAGCACGTCCATTTCGCTTATCTCATTTTTTGAAGAAGCGGCGAGCTTTGCCGCAAATATGACGGTTGCCGCTATTTCCGCCTGATGCGTGGTTACACGCACAAACAGATCCACCACTTTATCAATAATTTTATCCCACGCCGCCAATTGGCTGCCATAAGACTTTTTAGCGTCTTTAAACGTTCCTCCTACTCTAATAATAAAAAAACTCCCCCGCCTCTCTTCCGTCAATAGCCCATGATTAAGCAGTTTTGTCTGCGCTTCTTTCAGCCCTGCCGAATAAGGCCCAAAACTTGATTTAGCGTATACCAGCCCGGTGTCTATTCCTTGTTCTGTCGCTATATACGCTATCTTTTGAAATATAGTCCTGCCCACGGGAAAATGAAACGGCTGTTTTTCTATCCTGTCAAGAATTTCGACAAGAGCAATAAGGCCCGGTTTTAGAAATTCGGGCTCCGGCATTTCCCGCATGCTGCCGCCCGGTACGTCAAGAAAGCTTTCCTGCATCTCTTCGTGCGGGGTATTATAAGGCGCGTACAATTCAACATCTATGTCCAAATTTTTTATGTGCCTGTAAATTGTCGGCCCGACAACCCGCCATTCAAGCTGCCCGTTGCCGCAGCCAAGAGGCGGCAGGGCAATGGAGGTAATACCCCATGGCTTGTAATTGTTTTTTAAATACTCAAGCCCCTGTATAATACTGTTAAGATTGGCAAGCGAACGCCAGTGGTCTTTTGTCGGGAAATTCAATATCCAGTGGCCGATTAACGTTTTGTAAAGATACGGCCTTCCGGGTTTCACGTCCCCCGCTTTACAGCGTTTTTCATAATCCTTAAACATATCGGGGAATTTATTTTTAAACTCAAGGGCAATGCCTTTTCCCATAACCCCGACGCAATTAACCGTGTTTGTCAGTGTCTGCTTTTTTGATTCGAATATATTGCCCATTCGCACCGTTATCATGCTTCACCTTCTTGAAAGAATAAATATTTATTTATTATAACATCTCCAGGGATTTTTTCATTAACAATCTTTCCTTTCGTCTGCTCATTCGAGACATAAACACGCATTATATTCCCCTGTGCTATTTTATACGGTATAAGCACTTCGGCGCATTTCATCCTCTTCTTGACAAATTGGGTAATTTTGTCATCTTTGCTGTCCTTCCAGTATTTTGCGAATATCAAATCCGCGTCAAGAAAATCCGCTCCTTCCGGGCTTGGATAAAACCGGGTATAACCGCTGGCCGCATTCCCGTCCGTTACAATAGCGCCTTGTTGCTTCATAACCTGTTTATTTACGGCCAGAACGCAGAGTATTTCATCAGCGTCAAGCCGTTTTCTGAGCATGGGATTTCTCGCGTCAAAATACAGATTTGCGTAATTATGCAGGTTCATTCCTCCCGGAACCGTTTTAATTTCCCTTTTTACCTGCACCTCACGCATCGATACGTCCTTATATTTTAGTTCCCGGGCTTTCGTATGGCACAAAATCCCCTCTTTAAAAATGGACGCAAGATTGTCTATGTGGCAAATGTAATACAGTTCTTTTATATCCGAATATTTCATATCATCGCCCGAGCAGCAAACAATTCTGCTTTTTTCCTGATATATCCCTCTTTAAACCGGATCCGGCCTCATTTGTAAAAAACCTGTTATCGCTATGCATTTCCCTTCCCGCTCACAAGTATTTAATTAAAGATATTATAGGGGTTATATCGTTTTTTTTCAATATCAAAACAGGCGCATCAAAGCGGGAGATATAAGGCAGAAGTTTATATTGTATAGTTAAAACCAAACCGCGCTGCCTATCGCCAGATTATCCTTTATCTTGACCTTAACCCCGTGGCAGAGAATATTCACCGCCCATATTTAATGGGTGATTCACCTGTTCTGAGCCCCTCGATTTCACTCAGGGCCATGAGCCTGTCGAATGGCAAAGTCGAAGGATGAATCACCCCTACATTTAAAAACCAATCACAAACGGTATTTTGGACAAGAATGCTTTATTTTAAAACGATTTCGTCTACTTTCAGCAGACAAAATCGTGCTGTTATAAAAATCCCCGCGCCGGCCTCCTCCGCCAACTTGTTCGCCGAAGTCAAACAAAGGCGAAAGCAGCCCCATGCTGCGTCCCGTAGGTGAAATAATACGGGGCTGCGGCGGCCGGAACCCTGTACCAAAGCGGTTCAGAGCCAGGGCCCGGTGTATTCGCAACAACGGAATAAACAGAATTTTGTATTGTATACTTGATATTTTATAGTCAAAGCCAAGCAATGATGTGTTAACAGGAATTTGGAATAGTCTGTTTTTTAATGGAAATGAAAATGTAAATTGTCTTCATTCCCCCTTACCACATCAGCGGGGTCTTTACAAAAAAACCGTGCGTAACTCCGGCGAATGAGCCGTTTACCATTATCACCTCAACCTCATATCCCCAGTTAACCGGCACGTGGAACGCGGCCTTGCTTTCTATATGAACACCCGCTCCGTATCTTGCGGCCGTGTAGATGCCGGTGAACTCGTTTCCATACCCGAACCTTAAGAATACATCCTCAAAATATACTGATACCGGGTTCCACAGCCCTGCTCTCAACTGAAACGCCCTCAGATACGCGTTGAAATGCGCGTATGTGACATACTCAAGCCCGATTACTTCCCCGCTCTCCGCGCTCCTGTAATAGACCGGCGCCTCTGCGCCTGCTGACAGCTCAAGGCTGCCCGCGTTTATAAGCCTTCGTATAATAAATGCTGTCCTTGCCGTAAAACCGGCGCTTCCGTCTCCCCTCTGTGCCCTGTACTCATACTCGCCGTAAACCACGGATTCCAATCCGGGCGCTTTCATCTCAAGCTGCGCAAAAGGCGCTCCGATAATGTTATCCGCGCTTTCAGCGGCGCCCAGCCTCATTCCTCCGTAAAAACCGGATATGCCGCTTCTTAAGCCCCTGTAAAACGGGTAAACAGCCCTGATATCAGCGCCGGCTGATGTACCTGCCCACGTCCGCGTGTGAATGTAAAGGGGCGAGAGCGCGAGCGTGCCCGCGCCAAGCGAAAAATCAAATCCGTTTTTGCCCGTATCATACAGTACGGACAAATCGTAAAACAGGTCATAGAACACATCAGAACCCGCCAGAAGCGCGCCGTAAGAAAATTGTTCGCCGTCATAAAATACCAGCGGCAGCCTTACCTTTGGAGCGAGCTGCGCAAGGTTGTCAATATAACCGCCTTCTTCATAACCGCCCTGTTCAAGCAGGGGGACAGCCTCAGTTTCTTCCCTGTACAAAGCCGCTTCATAAGGCTCAAACACGGGCTCCCTCCTGTATATGTTGATTCCCCCGGGCTCAATGCCCGTAAAATAGAGCTCTCCGCCATCGTCATCATAAGCAGCGCCGCCCGGCGCGCCGCCTGACGCGAGCCTGCTTAAAACCCCCGTATCCGGGGTATAAGAATAGACAGATATGAACCCTCCCATATTTGAGTTGAAAAATATTTTACCGCCGTAAACAGCAGGGTTATTTTCTGTCCACGGAGTGCCGAATACTCTTTTAAATACCACTCCTTCCCGCTCAAAAATATAAATATCCGTGTTTTTCCCCTCTACCCTCGCGGATGCGGCTGTAAGCCCGCTGCCTCCCGAAAATCCCGTTACCATAATATCCGTCTCCGCCAGTTTTTCCCTTTTCCCGCTCTTGACATCAAACTCAAATATCTCCGAGCCAAAGGATGTCTCTTTGTCCTGCGCGTAAACAATCCTGCTGTCATGCGCGTAAAAAGCCCTTGCCCTGCCCCTTACAATCTCTTTTGTTTTTTCTGTCCTGCGGTCAAACGCGGATATAACCGTAATATACCCGAACCCCTGCATGCTTTTATTTGCATAACCTCCTGTCATCTCCGCCTCGGCAAAATATATCGTGTCTCCGTCAAAGACAAGCGGATGCGTAAATGACGACGGCGAGGAAATAATAACCTCTTCCCTTCCTGTCCCCGGGTCTCTTTCCACCCACTCATTTATCCTTACGGTTCGAAAAGGCGCTGCCTTCTCAACACGGCTTCGCGAGTAATAAAGCTTTCCGCCGGTTACAGCCGGCATTGATGTGTGCCCTTTATGAGATGTCACTTTTTCGCCGTCAATCATAAATCCGGAATGTTTTTCTTCAAGGCTCTCCCCCCACTCGCGCCACAGCTGTTGTGTTGATTTGCCGTAAACCTTCCTGAATGTATTATCCATTCCGAGCCACGGGAATAAGGGCGATGCATACGAGAGAAGCGAGCTTCCGTACAGGGAAAAATAGGCCGCGAATTTTTCCTCTCCATATGTGTCCGCAAGATACTTAAAAAACATGCCGCCGAAAAGATAAGGGCCCGTGCCGTAAGGCATCTCATTGGGCGTGTAAACAGCCTTGACAAGCCCGGGATGCTCCCCTGCTGCCGCGCACGCAGCCATATACGCGCCAAAATACCCCTCGTTTACCCTGCCTGTGTACGGCGAGAGCTTTGACTCTGTGTAAACCGTGACAGCCTCCATTACCCACAGCGGAGCCATTAGCTGAGGGGAGGCGATATTTCCGAATACTGCAGTAAACAGCGACGGCATCCCGCCGGCCTTTGTGAGGTGAAGCATATGCGTGTATTCGTGTATGCCCACATAAGAGAGCCAGTCCATGTCAGAGGTCAGCCCGGCTGAAACAGTAATCATAAAATAGACAGGGTCTGCCCAGCCGTTGTTATACATGCCCCAGTCCTCAAGAAGCACAGGCAGGCCTTTGAGCGACGCGCCCGTAACTGCCTCGGCAGTCAGCTTGTGATACTCAAGCGACGAGAGCAGTTTCAGCGCGCGTTCGGAGTGCTTTTCCGGGAAAAAGAGGGTGAATGTTCCGGTTTTGTAAACAAGCGGCTCATATGCCCACGTGAACCCGGCAAAAAAAATTAACACAACCGTTAAAACAGCTCTTCTCATCTTTTCCCCTTTTTTAAGGCTGCGCCTTTTCCTTAAGCTTGTGCATCTGAATGCCCGCCATCCAGTTGAGCCTGTTTTGGAATATGAATTTTTTAATCTTCATGAGGGTAAACCTGCCGTAAACCGGCTGCGCGACAACAAGCGCCTTAACCGGGTGTCTCCTCAGCATTTTCAGCGCGAATAAGAGGTCCTTTTCAGAGGCTGCCACAAGCTTGACCTGATCCGCGGCTGTAAGAACGTGCAGATTCTTCACCCTCATCTTTTCATGCTCAGCCGAAGAGGGAAGCTTCATGTCCATTGAAATCACACAGGGCCTCAGCCCTGACACGTCAAGAGAGCCGTTTGTCTCGATTGTTATTGTCTTTTTTTTGGCAGCCGCGCCCATAAGGCGCAGCAGATGCTTTATCGCGGGTTTTTGCAGCAGCGGCTCGCCTCCGGTTATGACAACATGCTTAAACGGGCTCTTTTTTATTATGCCGGCGATTTTCGCCGTTTCATACGGCCCGCCCTTCTTCCACGCATATTTGGTGTCGCACCACCTGCACCTTAAGTTGCATTCCGCGAGGCGTATAAAAATCGACGGCATTCCGCGGTAACGCCCCTCGCCTTCAAGGTCAAAAAATATTTCGCTTATTTTAATTTTCATGCAATCCCTCTGTTGTTTTCAGGCTTTTCCAGTCTTATGATTTTAACACAGGAGACGGAGTAAATACAATTTCCATTTAGCAGGCTCCGGTTTTAAATTTTGAATTTTTCCAATCCTGTCCAAAACATCGGTTGAGATTGGTTTTTAAATGTAGGGGTGATTCATGAATCACCCACTAAATACGGGCAATTCGTGAATTGCCCCTACAAGAACCGGACACAACCTGAATACAGAGACCTGAATTCAAAAACATGAAAACAAAACACAAAACCCCATAATTAACTCCACCCCGATTGCGGGTTTGAGAGAACGTATTTTGGACAGCAATGGAATTTTTCATTTTTTAAGTTTCCGCGGTATTCGGCTTTAGTCATTACACTTGCAAATTGTAAATTCAAAATTTTAACTTCCTTTCACGCCTGATTTCGCTTGTTTTTTGGCGAAAAATCATTATAATCATTTTTTGTATAAGTATTATAAAAACTGATGGAACCGGTGTCTAATGGCAAGATTAGCTTTGTGCTTACTCATGTTTTTGGGGCTTTGCGTGCCCGCAGCAGCTCAGGAACTTCGCGCCTCAACTGACAAGCGCGTCTATTTGAGGCATGAGCTTGTGAACATATATGCCTCTCTTAAAACAGAACAGCGCCGCTCAATTCTTCCCCTTACCCCCGTGGGCATCACGTCCGCGGATAAACGGGATGCCGAGTGCACGGTTAAAATATTGAGAAAAAACAGGCTGATAAAAACAGTCGGAGGGCTTGACGAGGTAAAGATGAAATACATCCCCTCTCTTGACCGCTGGATAATCAACTGGCCCATCCCCTGGAACCCTGACCTTGGCGAGTATTCAGCCGTCATAAACCTGCGGCTTGGCGGCAAAAGATACGCGGCGACCACCGGTTTTACAATAACCGGCCGCAAACCAAAGCAAATGGATGAGGCGTTCAGCGTTATGAACATTGAGCCCGGCGATTCAATTATTCAGAGGGTTCCGGGCGTAGGCGGCAGGTCGGTCAGAATCTGGGAAAACTATGTTTTGTGGGCCCGCTTCATGGGCGCATCAGCGCTCTGGCACTGCGTCGGCCAGTCACAGCTATGGAACAGGCTTGACGAGCGGGTCTTCCCGTGGGACCAGACCGCGCTTAATCAGGTAACAAACCTCGGCAAAGAATGCCACAAATACGAGATGAAATACGGCACCTGGATAACCAGTTATCTTGTCCTGGGCAACAGGCACGACCTTTCGCCCTACAAACAGACCATAGGCTATGACAGGCACACTGACTCTCTCAGAAAACTTATATACATCTCCATCTATGACAGAAAAAGACAGGACGATATCGTGGAACTTTTGAAAAAAATGCAGTCCAACCCCCACGTTGACCACCTCGGCCTTGATTATATGAGGACCGATTTCGGCGGTTATGAATACGCGGACAGGTTTGTCAAGGACATGCCGATAGAAGAGGCTCCCGAAGACTGGGTTGAGATGACAGAAGAGGACAAGATGCTGTGGCTCGCGCGCGTGCTTGAAGTTGACAAAAACAAAAAGATTGAGGAGATGTGGCAGTGGTGGCGCGCACACATGATGTCAATAGTCATATCCGAAATTGTCCAGAGAGCAGGCATCAATAAGCCGCTCTGGCTCTTTTCTCTTACCTGGAAACAGGGAAAGGAACACGGCCAGGACCCCCTCATGTTCATAGACGCGGGAGTTGATATGAACGCCGCTATGTTTTACTCAATTGACAAAAAAACATACCCGTTTATGGCCGAGGACTGGAGAAACTACCTGAAACAGGACAACACAAACCTGCTTGCCGGCCAGTGCGTTGACTGGAATCTTTTAGGAAGAACCACTGTACCTCCCGGGCCCGAGGAACATTTCCTGCGGCAAAAAATCGCAGTGGACAGGTTCCTGCCTGTCAACCCGTCCCTGGGGCTCTTCTGGCACGACCTGACGCGCGCCTTCAAAGGAACCCGCGGGCCCTACTCGGCTCTTGAATGGGCCGTCACAGGCGGAGCTTCTTTCACCTATCTGCGCCGCGCCAAGGGCTTCTTCCCTTTTTCCGTTGCCTGGGACGCGCCGGACGCGGTTAAGCTGAACGAGGTCTTCACTGTTGAGGTGAACATAAAAAACACATCAAAGACCGATATGGACTATTACCTGAAGCTTTTAAAGGTAACAAATCTTGAATTATTCGGCGAGCTGACGCAAAAGTTCAACATAGGGCCGGGCGAGATAAAAACAATAACTTTTCAGGTAAAGGCAGTAGAAAAAAACTGGAAACGCGGAAACACGCAGATGATTGCCTTTATGATTCAATACGGCAGGCTTGAGACGCAGCAGCGCTACTTTGACTTCAAATACCTGCTGGTAGAGTGACATGAATAACGCCTACTTAAAACTCATACGGAACTTCAGCATAATCGCGCACATTGACCACGGCAAGTCAACCCTCGCGGACAGGCTGCTGGAAAACACCCATACCATAGAAAAAAGAAAGATGAAGGAACAGGTCCTTGACTCAATGGACCTCGAGCGGGAGCGCGGCATAACAATCAAGGCAAAAGCTGTCCGGCTTAAATACATAAAAGGCTCCAAAGAATACATACTCAACCTGATTGACACTCCCGGCCACGTTGATTTTTCTTACGAGGTTTCCCGCAGCCTTATCGCCTCAGAGGGGGCTCTTTTGGTAATAGACGCCTCGCAGGGCATAGAGGCTCAGACAATGGCAAACGCGCATATCGCCACAAGCAACAACCTGAAACTTATTCCGGTCATAAATAAAATAGACCTTCCCAACGCGGACCCGGTAAAAGCGGGCTTTGAAATGGAAGAACTTCTCGCCATACCCGCGGAAGAGGCAATATTGGCCAGCGCCAAGGATGGCACCGGCACAGAGGAGATTCTGGAAGCAATCATAGAGAGGATATCGCCGCCCTCAGGCGACATAAACGCGCCGCTAAAAGCGCTTGTAATGGACGCGCAGTTTGATTTTTACAAGGGCGTGATAGTTTTCGTGAGGCTTATTGACGGAACCATTAAAAAGGGAATGAGCATCCGGATGATGGCGTCAGACACGCAGTGGGAAGTCACGCAGGTGGGTGTTTTCAGGCCCAAAATGGATGAGGTGGAATTTTTAAAAGCCGGCGAGGTCGGGTTTATAGTCGCGGGAATCAAAGCGCTCAAGGACATTAAAATCGGGGACACAATAACTGACTCGTCAAACCCCTGCTCTGCCCCTCTTCCCGGATTCAAGGAAGTAAAGCCAATGGTCTTTTGCGGCCTCTTCCCCGTCATGACCGAACAATACACCGAATTAAAGGACGCGCTGCAAAAACTTCAGCTGAACGACTCATCCATATTCTTTGAGCCCGAGTCGTCAGAAGCGCTGGGGTTCGGATACCGCTGCGGTTTTTTAGGGCTTCTTCATATGGAGATAGTCCAGGAACGCCTTGAGCGCGAGTACAACCTCAACCTGATAGCGACAGCGCCCAACGTTGAATACATGGTAAAAACCTCATCCGGAAATATGTTTGTCTGCGACAGCCCTTCGGCATTCCCTGATTTCGCATCCATCGAGGAGATTCAGGAACCCTATGTAAAGCTTTCCGTTATAACCCCGTCAGACTACGTGGGCCCGCTCATGCAGCTGTGCCAGGCCCGGCGCGGGATTTACATAAACACGGAGTATCTGACAGCCAGCCGGGCTGTTGTAATTTATGAGCTTCCTCTCGGGGAAATAATATGGGATTTTTACGACAAACTCAAATCAATGTCCCGTGGCTATGCTTCCATGGACTACGAACTCATTGATTACCGCGCCGCTGACCTTAAAAGGGTTGATATACTGGTCAATCACGAAAAGGTTGACTCGCTCTCCTTTATCACGCACGAGAGCTTTGCTTACAGAAAAGCAAAAGCTCTTGTCGAGAGGCTCAAGGAAGCAATACCGCGCCAGATGTTCCCCGTCCCCATACAGGGCGCGATAGGCGGCAACATTATCTCGCGCGAGACAATTCCCGCCATAAGAAAAGACGTCCTCGCCAAGTGCTACGGCGGCGACATAACAAGAAAACGCAAGCTGCTCGAGAAACAAAAAGAGGGAAAAAAGAGGATGAAACAGGTAGGCTCAGTTGAAATCCCCCAGGAAGCCTTTATGGCAATCCTGAAGGTGGACGAGTAGAAACAATTCATTTTGAATTTTGAATTTACAATTTTTAAGTTTTAAATGCCCTCTCTTCCGGTCGAAATAAAAAACGCGGGGTTCTTCACTTTACAATTTCAAGTCCCCCCGGTTCTGTTCAACTGCGTATAAGAATTTCAGTTCTTCTCGGTTTTCACTTCAAAATTCTAAATTCAAGATTAAAATTGTCTTTCAAACACTCCTTCCCCATACGGCCAGCACAAAAGCAAGCAGGCAGAAAACCGCTCCTGCTATTATCACGCCCCAGCGTGTCTCTTCTGTGCCCTCTTTTTTTTCGCTGTAAAGTATCCGCTCCACATCGGCAAAAGGGACATAATACAGCCTGTTACCCGCCTCTATTCCAACCTGCCCGTCAATTATCTCTTTTACCCTCCCCTCAACGCGCTCCCCGTTTTTCATAATTATCGTATCACCAAATAGAGGCAAAACCATTAAAATCATGCTGAAAAACAGAATAAAAACCGGCTTTTTCAATTCATTCCTCCGCGTTTTCCCGCCTGTTTTTCCCAAAACAGCGGCTCTTCCCTTTCTTGCAAAAAAAAAATGACGCAGGGATATAGAGGGGTTTTTACGAGCAGTTGGTAGGCTCAACCCTGCGTCCCACATAATATAGCAGAGCACAAGCCTGCTGTCAATAATTTTTTTGTTAATTTTCACAGACAAAACAGCGAAAAAAATCAAATTTCCGGTTAATTTTTTAAACAAAGACCCGACCTGTTTAAATTAATTAACCGGTTTGTTTGCGCGCTCAGTCCTCAGGAAGCATTTTTTTAATAAGCGTCCTCGCCCTTTTTCTCCCTTTTCTCTTGAAAAACCGCTTCGCCTTTGTATGCGCGTCATCCGGATGAGCGGGCCTTTTGGCGCTGTAAACTTTCCTGCCTATCTTCACACCCTCTTCCCCCTGTTTAAATCATATATGTGCTTGAGCCCCTTCAGCGTAAGGTCCCTGTCCATTATAACCCGCTTCTTAAGGCTCGCGTGCGCCAGCCTTATATCAGCGTCGCCTCCGGTAAATATAATTTTTAATGTTTTTGCCCCGAGTTCCTTCCTTATTTCCTCAACAATGAATTTAACAGCGGCAATGGCCGAGTTTTTCACTCCGCTCTGCATGGCCTCTGCCGTGTTATCCCCTATTATCCTGCGCGGGTAATCCATTGATATCGCGGGCAGCCTTGCTGTCCCCTCATAAAGCGCCTTTAATGAAAGTTTTATGCCCGGCATTATAACTCCTCCAAGGTAGCGCGCCCGCCTGTCAACAACGTCAAATGTTATGGCCGTGCCAAAATCAACTATAACCATATCCCGCCTGCCGTAAAGCATTACAGCGCCGGCAGCGTTCGCGAGCCTGTCATCCCCTACTTCCTTTTTATTCTTGTACATATTGCGGACGTTCATCTTTGTTGACGGCGTAAAAAGAACCGGCGCCAGCTTAAAGCTTTTCTTAAGCATGCCTGCCGCCTTTTTTGTCATGGCCGGGACAACACTGCCGATTACCGCGCCGTCAAGCCCGCCCGGATTTATGGAGGCCTCCCTCAATATTTTTTTAATAAGCGGGCCGGATACCCCGGACGAAACAACAGGCATGATGAACCTTAAAATAATATTACCGCCGTCAAATACCGCGGCGGTAATATTTGTATTTCCTATGTCAAAAACTATTGTCATTTTATCTATCCGAATCTGAACGTTACGCCATAACCGCCCTGCGGGTATTCCCACTCAATCTCATCAGGCGCAGCCACCCTGCACGTGCCGCATTCCAGGCAGTTTTCAAACGATACAATCGCCTCTCCCTTGTCGTTCAGCTCGTATACCTTTGCGGGGCATATAAAAAGTTTTCCTTCAACAAGTTTGTGCGCGTCAACGCCCTCCTTAATCTTCAGGTGCGTCTTTTCAAATGCCTTAAACTTGTCAAGGCCGAGCTTGTCTTCCATTGTCTTGAACTTATCGCTCATAGTATCACCCTCCTCACGTCAAGCGCCGTCTTAATAAACCCGAACATCGACTCCTGTTTAAGGAGCCGTTTTATCAGCCTTGCCTGTTTCTTTCCCTTTGGCTCGCCGTCAACAGTAAACATGTCGCGGACAAACTCCTCCATGATTTTGGGATACTTCTCAAACAACTGCGGGCTGTGTTCAAGCGTCTTCGGCAGGTTCCTGAATTTTTTCATGTCTTTGAGCGCGAACGTCTCTTTCAGCCTCTTTTCATACTGCGAAGTTGACGCCGATGAAAAATCATTCTTTTCCTTTGCCATAACCGCAGCCTCGCCGGCTATTTTTCCTGTTTCCATGGCAAGATTTGTCCCCTCGTGGTAAAGAGAGGCATTTACAAATCCCGCCGCATCTCCCGCGACCATTACATTATCCGCGTAAAGTTTCGAGAGCCCGTTATAACCCATGTCAGGTATGAGATGCGCCGAATATTCCTTCTGCTCCCCGCCCTTAATAAGAGGCGCTATGACAGGATGCTTTTTAAAATCCTCAAGCAGGTCATTGGAATTGAGCTTGTGTTCGATGAGCGAGGCTATGGTTCCGCCCACGCCGACCGACAGCGTGTCCCTGTTTGTATAAATAAAACCGGAGCCTATGGCTCCCCTTGCCGCGTATCCGAAATATTCGTAGGCCGCTCCGTGGCTGCCCTCGACGCCGAAACGGTCAAGTATCTTCTCTTCAGGAAGGGCGATTACCTCTTTAACGCCCACAATAGTCGATACAGCAGGAAGCTCCCTGTGAAGGCCGATTTTTTTTGCCAGAAGCGAATTGACGCCGTCAGCCAGTATTATCATATCGCCGTATATATCGCCGTCGTCCATCCTGGCCTTTACTCCCTTTATTGCCCCATTTTCCGTTATGAAATCATCAACAACCGCGCCGGTTATTATCATGGCGCCCGCCTCTTCCGCCTTGTCGGCGAACCATTTGTCAAACTTTGCCCTTAAGACCGTGTAGCTGTTGTTGTGCGGCGCTTCGGCGAATTTGTTAAACCTGAACTCGCCGGCCATTTCCCCATCCGGGGTCATAAGCGACCAGCGCCTGCGCGTCACAACGCGCTCAAGCGGCGCGTCCTTCTCAAAATCAGGCATTATTTCCCTCATGACATTTGTAAAAAATATCCCGCCAAAGACATTTTTTGAGCCGCAAAACTCGCCGCGCTCAAGCAATATAACCTGAAGCCCGGCTTTAGCGGCCACATGCGCCGCAGTAAGGCCCGCGGGCCCTCCTCCGACAATAATCAGGTCAAACTTTTCCTCAGCTCCCATGATTTTTCACCTCTTTTTCCATCTGCTTTTTAATGGTTTTCCATCTTTTTTTCAGTTCAGGATAGCTTTCATAATCCTCGTTAACTTTAACATTTTTATAGGCTTCTTTCAACTTTGAACTTAAACCCTTTGGCACGCTGATTTCCACGATAATATGCATGTCGCCTTTTCCGCGGCCGTTGACGGACGGGAACCCTTTTCCCTTCAGCGTTATAATTTTTCCGTGCTCAGAGCCCGGCTGAATATCTATTTTCTCCGTACCGTAAATGGTGGGTATCTCTATTTTTTCCCCCAAAACAGCCTGCGTGACTGTCACAGGCAGTTTCATGATAACATCATCTTCCTGCCTCGCGAATATCTCATGCGGCCTGACATTTACCACAACAAAAAGGTCTCCGCTTCTTCCTCCGTTTAAACCCGAGCTTCCTTCGCCCGACAGCCTCAGGTAAGCGCCGCCATCCATTCCTGCGGGTATTTTTACCTCAATTTTTCTGCGCTTTTGTTTCATCTTCGCGCCGCCGCAGTCTTCACAATACGCCTCTGCCACGCTCCCCTCGCCACCGCATTTGGGGCACGTCGTAACCATCGAAAAGAAACCCTGCGACTGCCTCACCTTTCCCCTGCCTCCGCATGTGGCGCATTCTTTTCTTGACGTGCCCGCCTTTATTCCGCTGCCCCCGCATTTTTCGCAGGCCTCTTTCCTGATTACTTCAACAACGCGGACGGATTCATGCGCCGACTCCTCAAAATCAAGCGCCACATCGGCCCTCACGTCCTCTCCGTTATACCTTCGCGCGCTTCCCCTGCCTGAACCGCGCGTTTCAAACCCGAAAAAATCGGAGAATATATCCGAAAAATCGGTAAATATATCATCCATTGAAAACCCTTCAAAACCCCGTCCGCTGCCGGCCCTTCCCCTCAGGCCGTCATAACCATAGGTGTCATATATCTTCCTCTGTTCGGGGTCGCTTAGAATTTTATAGGCTCCGCCTATCTCCTTGAATTTTTCCTCAGCTTCCTTCTTGTCTCCGCTGTGAATGTCAGGATGGTATTTTTTCGCCAGGTTTCTGAAAGCCGTTTTTATCTCCTCAGGGGACGCTGTCTTTGATACGCCCAGGACAGCGTAAAGGTCCTTATTCATCATTTTTTTCTTCACTCTTCCCGTTTTCGGCATTATTCCCTGCTTCTGCCCCTTCTTCTGCTTCTGCCCCTGCCTCTTCCTTTTTTTCTTCAGCCACAGACACCTTTACCATAGCGGGCCTTATTACCCTGTCCTCGCACATATATCCCTTCTGATAAACTTCAATAATCTCTCCGTCAGCCGCGCCGTCCCTGTGTTCCTTAAATACAACCTGGTGCTTATCAGGGTCAAAAATTCCGGACGCCTCAACTTCCCTGACACCCAGTTCCTTTAAAACATCCTCAAACTGTTTTATTACCAGTTCCACACCGTGCCTTAACGACTCTATGTTGTCGGTAATCTTTGTCGCGTGAACCGCCCTGTCAAGGTTGTCAAGAACCGGAATCATCAGCCTTGCCGTGTCGCCACGCGTATATTTGACAAAATCCTCTTTGTCCTTGCTTACCCGCTTGCGGAAATTTTCCAGCTCGGCAAGCGCGCGCAGGTATTTGTCATTAAGTTCCTTTATTTTTTCGTCCTTTTCCTTAATCCCGCCGGCAGCTGCTTTTTCTTTCCCCCCGTCTTTTTTGTGCGCATCTTCCTTATTATGATGTTTCTCCTTTTGCGCGGCCTCTGGCTTTTCTTCATGCTTTTTCTCTTCTTTTTCATGTTTCATTTTCCTGTTCCTCCGCATCTCTGTGCTTTTGCCCGCAAAACCGGGCTCTTTTAATCAGAAACAGCCTCTATAATAGCCATTTTTAGGGGAGAAGTCAAGAGGGAGGAATCTCCCCAGAAACCGCAATAGGAACAATTGAAAAGGCCGTTTAATCCATGTATAATAACGTTATCAACGCGTTAAATACATTCACCCAACGGGTGAGAAGGAGAAAACGGCCCATGAATAGTATA
>DSBP01000228.1 GCA_011049465.1 bacterium
CCCTTTTTCCCTCTGCGCAACGCGAGGATGTACATTGATTTCAGTGTTTCGCAGGGATGCAAAAGCGTTAAATTCTCTGTTTATACTTCGGGGTACAGAAGAATACTCACAAAGGAAATAGCGCAGGGGACAGCCGCAGGCAGCCGCAGGCTTGAGCTCGATTCCGGGGAATTGCAGGGCCTCGCATCAGGCGCATATTTTTGGGTGCTGGAGGCAGAGAGTTTGGACGGTGAACGCGCCGTTTCCAAGGTTAATACGTTTTTGATATTAAAATAAAATATGCCTCATTATTCTTGCTGAAACAGTCTTTATGAGTTTCCTTCTAAAAAAGGAGGATTCGCGGGCAGACAAATGAGAGACGCGGTAATCAGCGCTTGATTGAAGTTAATGAATAACGGAGAAAAGATGAATATACGTGATATAGCAAGATTAGCGGGAGTTACCCACACCACCGTCTCCAAAATTCTTAATAATAAAGGGAGCATTTCCGAAAAAACAAAAAAACGCGTTCTTTCCGTAATAAAGAGGGCTAACTATTATCCTAATGAAGCTGCCAGGATTACATCTACAGGCAGGAGCGGGGAGATTGCTTTTGTAAGTTCAAGATACGCTTCGCCGTTTATTTCGCTCGTGCTGGAAGGGGCCGAAGATTGTTCCTATGCAATGGGAAAATATGAAAATAAGATATCAACATATTCCACAAGGGGGACAAAGGAATTAAAAAGGGATGTTTTTATGAGAATTGCCGCCGGCAGGCTGGCTGATGCGGTAATTGCCCTGGCTCTCAGGCCCGAAAAAAATGCAATGAAATTATTCGGAAAAAATGATATAAATGTAATTCTTATCGAAGAAAAAGCGGCAGGCGCGTATGCCATCAATGTTAATAACTCAGCAGGAGCCTATGACGCCGTAATACACCTTGCCAAAAGAGGCAGAAAAAAAATTGCATTGATACGGGGAGTGACGGGCAGTGAAGAAGTAGGCCGGGTACCGTTTGACAGGGAAAGGGGATACAGAAAAGCTCTTGCTGAAGCGGGAATAGAATTTAATCCGGATTTAGTAGAGCCTGTTATTGCCTATTCTTTTGAGGAGGGTAAAAAAGCGCTGGATAATCTGCTAAAAAGAGACAGAAAAGTTGACGCGGTTTTCTGCGCGGCCGGGGATATATGCGCGATGGGTGTCATGAAAAGGGCATGGCAGCTTGGAATAAAAATCCCGTCAGATTTGGCAGTAATAGGTTTTGATGATATACCCGCGGCATCGCTTGTCAGCCCTTCGCTGACGACGGTCCGCCAGCCGGTATTTGAAATGGGGAGCATGGCTTTTCGGATGGCGGTTGACGCTGCAGAGAACCGCGCTTTACAGCCGCAAAACGTGATTATTGACCCCAAACTGGTTGCCAGGGAGTCGGCGTAGGAACCAAATTTGGCGCGAAAATTATAACGAAAACCGCTATAAAATCAGCACGAAAAACAATTGCCAAAAACAACTACGAAAAACACTTGACTTTCGCAGACAAAGATGCCAATATTGGGTTACCGGTAACCTTGAACGGGATGGAGTCTTTGATGGGAAAAAACAAGAATCGAAAAGAGCGTCTCACATGTGTATGAAAAAAAGCTGTTTTGCGGCAGTGTGTTTGACAGCCGGCTGCCTGCTGGCCTTTGTTTTCGCGGGAAACTCTTACGGCGCTGTTTTCAAGCATCCGGGCATATTGAATTCAATCGAAGAGCTGGATTATATAAAGGAAAAGATCAGCGCCGGGCAGCAGCCCTGGAAAGAGGCTTATGATGCAATGAGAGACGGTACATACGGGTCTTTGTCATACAAATATCAAGCCTATGATTACGTCATTTGCGGATCCTATAATAATCCGAATATAGGATGCAACAATATGGTCTATGACGGTATGGCCGCTTACGCGCTCTCTTTAATCTGGTACTTTTCCGGTGATCAGAGATATGCAGATAAGGCCATAGAGATAATAAATGCCTGGTCATATACATATATAGAAAACCAGGATTCCAATTCCAGGCTTGTCGTATCGTGGAGCGCACCGTGGTATGTAAACGCGGCCGAGATACTGAGATACACCGGCGCGGGCTGGAGCGTGGCTGACATGAATCAGTTTAACTCCATGCTCGACAAGTTTCTTCCATATGTGCTTGACGACAGTATGCCGGGAAATAATTGGATACAATCCGCTATTGAAGCGCATTTCGCCATCTCTGTGTACAAAGATGATTTGGACGGGTTCAATCACGCGGTTGACAGATGGAAAACAAGGGTAGAAACCTATTTGTACCAGACGACAGACGGCGAAGTGCCGGTGACTATCCCGGGTAAAACATCCGCGGAGACTGTAAAAATCTGGTATAGTGGTTCAGACGGCACGGCGTTTATAGACGGGCTCGGGATGGAGACCTGCCGTGACTTTGGCCATTTGAAGCTTGGGTTTCATTCAATGATATATGCCGCGCAGACAGCATGGCAGCAGGGAGTGGACCTTTTCGCGCTTGAAAAAAAGAGAATTACGGATTTCATGGAATTGCATGCCGGCTGGACTATTGGATCTGAAAGCGTGCCCTCGGATATCTGCGTAAATCAGGGTGTTTTGTGCTCGGGCGGTTCTTCCGCGCTTATGCCCTGCGGCAACAGCGTGTGGGAGGTGGCTTACAGGCATTTTAATAACAGGCTGGGTTCTTCGCTGCCGTATACGCTGCAAATGCTGAACGATGGGAGGCCGGGCAACATGGCAAGATGGAATTATAAACCTGAGACATTAATAAGCGCAAATCTGCCCTTTTTCTTTGACCCGAACTGCCTGTATTCATATGGGTCATGGGTAAATACGGCATTTGCGCCGCAGTCAGGGGTATTTACGGTTGCGTTCAGCGGGAAACCATCGGAACAAACTGTTAATTCAGTAATGGGCCTTTCTGACGGGGAGGCGTCCGCCTGGGGCGACCTCGCGGCGATAGTAAGGTTCAATCCTGAGGGAAAAATAGACGCGAGGAATGGTGCGGAATACAGCGCGGATACGGTGATAACATATCAGGCCGGAAAAAAATATGCATTTCGCCTTGTTGTTAATGTGGCGGCAAAAACATATTCGGCTTATGTGACGCCTGAAGGCTCGGGTGAAACAGCGATAGGGATAGATTACGCGTTCAGGACAGAACAGGCAGGGGTTATTTTGCTGAATAATTTTGCGGCTTATACAACAGCGGGTTCAAACACAGTATGTGATTTGATTATTACCGAGCACACGCCTACTGTTACCCGGACAAGGACGCCGGCGCATACATCGACAGGGACAAGAACCCGGACGCCGACATTCACAAGAACGGCGACGCCTGTGGAGCCGACGTTGACATTCACGCGGACAGCGACGCCTGTGGAGCCAACACCCTCGTTTACTCCGACAAGAACGGCGACACCTGTGGAACCGACGTTGACATTCACGCGGACGGCGACGCCTGTGGAGCCGACGTTGACATTCACGCGGACGAGGACGCCCACCCCGACACCGACGCGGACAGCGACACAAACGGCCACGGGTACAATAACGCCCTCTGATGATACTTTTACGGTTACGCCGGCCATAACACAGACATTTACGGCGACGCCCACATTTACGGCAACTCCGACGTTTACAGGGACACCGACCCCTACAGTGACTGCGTCATATACCCGTACGCGGACGGCAACGCCGAGTTTTACGGCCACGGCCACGTTTACTCCGTATATTATATTTACGGCAACGGCAACAGCCACGGCAACATCCGCGCCTGTAATTGAGTCGAAAATATTCAGGATAACAAAAGCTGAAAACTACCCGCAGCCCTTTTTCCCGCTGCGCAACGCGAGGATGTACATTGATTTCAGTGTTTCGCAGGGATGCAAAAGCGTTAAATTCTCTGTTTATACTTCGGGGTATCGAAGAATACTTACAAAGGAAATAGCGCAGGGGACAGCCGCGGGCAGCCGCAGGCTTGAGCTCGATTCCGGGGAATTGCAGGGCCTCGCGTCAGGCGCATATTTTTGGGTGCTGGAGGCAGAGAGTTTGCAGGGTGAAAGAATATCTACCGGCCCCAGGATGCTGATAATACTGAGGTAGGTGTTTTTCGCGTTTAGAATCCGGGAATCTGCCTGAATCCCCTTAATAGTACTCAAAAAAAAGCAACCTTTTCCCATGTTTTTCGTTATAATTATACAATGAGAATAAAAAAAACCTGTTTTATAAAAAGCGCGGCAACAGTAATATTTGCAATGTCAGCGGTTTGGATTTACGCTGCGGGCGAAACCTTCAGCTTTATACTTCCCTGGAACGACAGTTCCAAAACGATCACTGATTTAAGCGCGTTTGTGCAAAGGGACATAGACGCCGGAGGGATTGTCAGCGTTACTCCCGGCGGCCATTTCAGCACCGCTTCCGGCAGGATAAAGTTCTGGGGGACAAACATGACCTTTGGCGCCAATTTTCCGTCCGCCTCAAACGCGGAGCAGGTATCAAACCGCCTCGCCAAATACGGCTTCAACTGTATCAGGTTCCATCATATGGACATGTTTGACATATGGACAACACTTAACCCTGACAGGGTAATCAGCCCGGCCAAGCTTGAGCGGCTCGATTATTTTATTTATCAACTTAAGCAAAAAGGCATATATTCAAATCTAAACCTGCTCGTGTCGCGCCCCTTTAACAGGGGCGCTGATTTGCCCGCTGACATAGAATTGATTGACGACTGGAAGGTGAGGAACGCGCTCGGGTTTTTTGACCAGCAGACAAGAAACCTGCAGAAGGATTTCGCGCGCGACCTGCTTACTCACGTCAACCCTTACACGGGAAACGCCTATATAAATGAGCCGGCGATAGCTTTTATTGAAATCAACAATGAAAACGGCCTGACGCAGGCGTATATGAGCTCGCAGCTTGACCCGCTTCCGCCCCATTATTACAATATGCTGAACACGCAGTGGAACGACTGGCTTAAAAACAAATACGCGACGCATGAAGCGCTTGAGGCCGCGTGGGATGTGGCCAATGAGCCGCTTGGGCCGGAGATTCTTGTCAACGGCGGTTTCGGGACAGGGACGCTTGCGTCGTGGAACCCTGAGGCGCACAGCGGTGCTGTGATTACAACCGCAGTTGAGGCAGGCACAGGGCCCGGAGGAATAAACGCGGCGCGAATAAATGTAACGACCGCAGGAACTGCGGGCTGGCACGTGCAGTTTAACCAGGGAGGGCTCAATGTGGAGGCGGGCGTTCCGTATACGCTTGTCTTTTACGCGCGCGCTGACACAAACAGGGCAATCAGCGTTTCCCTGATGATGAACCACGACCCGTGGCAGAACCTCGGCTTCTCATCAAACCTGAACCTCACTTCATTGTGGCAGGAGTTTACATTTACCTTTACGCCGAACGCGTCCGACACAAACGCCAGGGTGAATTTCGGGGAGATGGGCATGCCTGCCGGCGCGTCATACTATTTCGCGGGAGTTTCTTTCAGGAGCGGAGGCATGCTTGGGCTTGAGCCCGGAGAGGATTTATACGCAGGCGGGATTGATAATTTTAAAAGGCAGGGCAGCGCGATTGCGCGCACAATAGAGGGGCAGAAAGACTGGTACAGGTTCCTGCAGGAGACAGAGGAGGAGTACTGGGTTGACATGCGTGACTATGTGAAGAACACGCTTGGCGCGCAGTCAATAATTTTCGGCACGATAATAGGATGCTCAACGCCCAATGTCCAGTCAGTATACGAGGCCATAGACACGCACGCCTACTGGCAGCACCCCTCTTTTCCGGGGACGCCATGGGACCCTGTCAACTGGTATGTGGGCAATCATTCCATGGTAAACAACCAGAGCGGCTCGACAATAGGAAGCATAGGAGTGAAGGCGGTGCTGAACAAGCCGCTCCTCGTGACAGAATATAACCACCCTCACCCCTACAGCTATGAATCAGAGGGAATGCTTTTTCTCTCGACATACGCTTCGCTTCAGGACTGGGACGCGGTTTTTCCCTTTGATTACCACAGCTCTGATAACTGGGGTTCGGGAAGGATAGAGGGTTATTTTACGAACAACCAGAACCCCGTTAAGATGGCGTCAATGATACCGGCCGCGCTTGCGTTTTATAGGGGGGATATCGCGCCGGCGGGCCAGACTGTTGTAATCCCGCTTGACAGGGCAACGGAGATTGATGAACTGGTCTCGGCATGGGCATGGCAGCTTGTTGACGGCGCGAAACTCGGGGAGAGCCCGAAGACAGCGTTAAGGCACAAGGTTAGGCTGGCTGTTGAGGGGCAGTCCATACCGCCCGGATCCATGGCGCCCGGCACTGCTGACACGTCGGGAAACGTAATGATATCGGACACAGGAGAGATAACGTGGAACATGTCGAATACAAGCGCCGGTTTTGTGCAGGTGGATACGCCTATGACAAAGATGGCATACGGGTTCCAGAACGGCCGCACACATTACCTGTCGGGAGTGACAATAACACCGGGAGCCTCGCTTGCGGGAGGGTTCTCCTCAATCGCGCTGTCAGCGCTTGACGGTGATTCCTTTGAGACGACCCAGAAGGTCCTGATTACTGCGCTTGGTGTTCAGCGCAATACGGGCGCGCAATTTTATCAGTATCCCGATACGCCCGTTTCTTTCCCCCCGTCTTCGGGAATAAATGTTACGCTGAGGAACCAGTGGGGAAGTTCGCCGTCTGTTGTTGAGGGCATTCCGGCGGTTATTACGCTTCCTTCCGCAGCGCCGGATACGACAGTATGGGCGCTTGATGAGACAGGCGCGAGAAAAACGCAGGTTCCGGTAAATGACAGCGGAGGCTACGCGTCGTTTACGATCGGGCCGTCGTATGAAGCGCTCTGGTATGAGGCGGAGATTTTCCACGCGGCTTATACCCCGACAGTGACAGCGACAGAGACCCCTGTTTACAGCCCCACAAACACGCCCACCATTACAATGACATCAACGCCTGTGTTTGCGAATATTATTGATGATTGTGAGGTTACGGGGACAAACCAGAACCTTTGGGGAGGGTGGTGGTACACATACGCGGATGTCAACTCAACCGCGTCAGGCGCCAAAGAATTTCCGGGAGGCCCTGTCACGGGAGGCGGAAAATACAGGGCATTCGGAAATATGGACGCGGCAGGTTACGCGGGAATGGGCACAAATTTCGCGGCCGGAGACGCTGAGGTTGATATTTCAATGTATGAGGGGCTGCAGTTTTACGTGCGGGGAGACGGCACTCCTCTGCACGCGGCTGTTGTGACCGGGAATTTTATTGACGTGACGGCGCATAACAACTGGCAGTTTACTGTTCCGACAACATCTGAGTGGGTTTTTGTCAAGATACCATTCTCGTCAATGACACAGCCGTGGGGCGGTTTTCTTGAGTTTGACCTGTCAAGGGGCGTTGACTTGCAATGGAAGATAACGCAGCCGGGCGCGTTTGATGTGGAGCTTGACGATATCGCGCTTTATTATCCGTTTTTTTCACCCACGGTGACGGCAACAGGCACTGCCGCGCCCGTGTTCACGGAGACAACTGTTCCGACGGATTCCCGTACGCCGACAGGGACATTTACCCGGACAGTTACAGAGACAGTTACAATAACATTCACGCCTACATTTACCGTATCGCAGACGCACACAGTATCGCCGACAGATACGCCTTACGCGGGAACGCCCACAGACACGCCCACAATTACCGTTACTTATACAGAGACGCCGACTTTTACGGTTACCGGGACACCGACATTTACGGCGACGGATACGGCGAGCGCCACCGTAACAGAGACTGCCACGCCTACGCTTACACATACACTTACGGGTACGTTTACAATTACGCCGACAATTACCGGGACATCCGCGGTTAGCCCTACACATACGGCTGAAAGTACGCTGACCAATACGCCGGTATCAACGCTGACCTTTACTCCTACACGGACAGCAACAGCGAGCCCGGTTTTTACGGCCACGCCTGTGCCTGAAGCGCAGGGAGCGGAGGAATCCGCGGTTTTTGTTGTCAGCAAAGCTGAGATTTATCCCAATCCATATAATGCGTCAAGAGACAGCCGCATAATGGCATCGTACAGGGTTACACAAAAAGCGAAAAGCGTGGCTCTTGTGATTTACACCCCGGGATTCAGAAGGATTATTGAGGAAAAGACGGTTCCCGGAGCAGCAGCCGGCGAATTTACAGCCGGGTTTAATGCAGCGGGGCTGAAAAACCTCGCGAACGGCATATACTACGCGGTGATTGAGGCTCTGAACGAAAAAGGTGAAAAGGCAGTAAGCAGGACGCAGGTTGTGGTTGTTTTGAGGTAGAAGGGAGGGGTCTCTATCCCTCTGCTGAAAACAATTGCTTTACCCTGCTGTATGTATTAAAATAGGGGAAAATCACAGCGAGGCGAGGATATGAAAAAAATAGTTCTGCTGTTTTGCCTGTTTTTGTGCCTGACCGCCGGGGCAGCTGCTTCGGACGGCAAGCCTGTATTTTACCTCTTTGAGGTTACAGGAATTATTGACGCGGCCATATCCGACCATCTTGTTAAAGGGATAGATATGGCTGAGAGGGACGGGGCAGCGGCTGTAATAATTGCCATAGACACGCCGGGCGGGCTCATGAAATCAATGCGGGCAATTGTTGACAGGATACTGGCAAGCAAAGTGCCTGTAATCACTTATGTCTCGCCAAAGGGCGTGAGGGCAGCGTCGGCAGGCACGTTCATCCTTCTGGCGTCCCATGTGGCTGTGATGGCCGAAGGAACAAACATCGGCGCGGCGAGCCCCATTGACCTTCAGGGAAACAAGGCAGACGAGAAGATAACCAATGATTCGATAGTGTATATTAAGAACCTGGCAAGGATGAAGAACAGGAACCAGAAGTGGGCGGAAAAGGCAATAACGGAAAATATATCATCTTCAGAGGAAGATGCGTTAAAAGAAAAAGTCATAGATTTTATCGCGAAAGATACAGATGAACTCATGTCAAAGCTTGACGGGTTTAAGGTCAAGGTGGGGGATTCTGAAGTTAAGCTTGAGGCAGCGGGCGCGGCAGTCAGGCCCATAGCGATGTCAGCCAAGCACAGGTTTTTGCACGGGCTGACCGACCCCAATATAGCTTACATACTTTTTCTTGTGGGTGTTTACGGCATTATATACGAGCTGGCGCATCCCGGCGCGCTATTTCCCGGAGTCGCGGGCGCAATCTCCATTGTCCTTGCTTTTATAGGTTTTGATTCCATACCGATCAATGTGGCAGGGCTTATCCTTATTGTACTGGCCGTTGCCCTGTTCATAGCCGAGGTGTTTACTCCGACATTCGGCGCGCTTGCGGCTGCCGGGGGCGTCTCTCTCGGAGTGGGTTCTTTTCTTCTTTTTCCGGCCAGGTCAATTGACAGCGCCTGGGGCCCTTCAATCGGCGTCATAATATTTATGACGCTTCTTTCTGTTTTCATACTGGGGTTTGTGCTTGTGCTGATATTTAAGGCGCAGCGCAGGAAAAATATAGTCGGAAAAGAGAGCCTGATAGGCCACAGGGGCATCGCGCATACTGCCGTACTGGCTGAAGGGGTTGTAAATGTGGGCGGAGAGGAATGGAACGCCTGGTCGGATGAGCAGATAGAGCCAAAGGATATTGTTGAGGTGGTGGAGGCTGAGGGGCTCAGAATAAAGGTAAAAAAGGTCTCAAAAAACAAAACAGAGGAAAAGGAGGAGACAAAATGATTTCGATTATTGTTACGGTTATTGTTCTTTTGTTCATAGTTTTGCCCGCTATCATAAAGATAGCGCAGGAGTACGAGAGGCTTGTTATCTTCAGGCTCGGAAGGTGCATAGGCGCGAAAGGGCCCGGCCTCGTGATACTTATCCCGCTGGTTGACCGGCCGGTAAAGGTTGATTTAAGGGAGCTGTATCTTGAAATACCGCAGCAGTCCTGTATTACAAAGGACAACGCGCACATCGCCATAGATTTTCTTATCTACTGGAAGGTGGTTGACTCGGTGAAGAGCGTTGTCCAGGTAGGCGATTTCGCGGGCGCGTCCCAGGGAATAGCCACAACAACATTAAGGGCGATAGTCGGGGACATAAGCCTTGACGACGTGCTTGCGAACAGGGAGCAGATAAACATCCAGCTGCGCTCCAAGCTTGACGAGGTGACAGAACGCTGGGGAGTCAAGGTTACTTCGGTGGAAATAAGGGAGATTGTGCCGCCCCGCGAGATTCAGGAGGCTATGAACAAACAGATGTCAGCCGAGAGAAACAGGCGCGCTGTTGTGACAGAGGCGGAGGGGCATAAATCCGCCGCCATAACGGTGGCTGAGGGGGAAAAACAGGCGGCTATTTTAAAGGCCGAAGGAAAACAAAAGGCGCAGATACTTGAGGCTGACGGATACGCGAACGCCTTAAAGGAGATATTCGGCGCGGCAAAGCAGATTGACGACAAGACAATGCTGATACAGTATTTTGAGGCGCTGAAAGAAATGGGAAAAGGCGCTTCCACAAAATATGTAATTCCTATGGAATTCACAAGCATGATAGAACCCATGATAAAGAAGGCCAAGGACTCGCTTAGGTGAAAGCGGAGGTAATAACCGCGGGCACAGAACTTTTGCTCGGGCAAAAACTTGATACCAATTCTTATTACCTGAGCGGCAAGCTCGCTGAGGCGGGCGTTGATTTGTATTTCAGGACAACCGTAGGAGACAACACGGGGCGGCTCAAGGCCGCCCTGTCTGTTGCGGCGCAGCGCGCGGATGTGATAATCATAACGGGAGGGCTGGGCCCTACGGTTGACGACATAACAAGGCAGGCTGTTGCTGAGTTCGCGGGAAAAAAACTTGTTTTGGACGCGGAATCCGAAAAAAAAATAAGGGGCTATTTTTCGAAAAGAAACGCGGTTATGCCGGAGTCAAACATTTCGCAGGCGTTCGCGCCTGAAGGCGCGATAATTATCCCGAATGAATGCGGTACTGCCCCGGGTTTTATCCTTGAACTTGGCACGGTAATCATAGCCGCGATGCCGGGCGTGCCCATGGAGATGCGGCCGATGATGGAATCAGCGGTCATTCCGTTCATAACGGAAAAGGCGGGCGGCAAACGGGAGGCAATAGCGCACAAGGTTATTAAAATCGCGGGAATGGGCGAGTCGGTTGTGGATGAGAAGATAAGGGACATATTTGAAAGTTCGAAAAACCCGACAATAGGGATTCTAGCGCATCTCTCGGAAGTGGAGGTGCGGATAACGGCAAAGGCGGGAAGCGTTGAAGAGGCGCTGAAAATGACAGAGCCTTTAAAGAATGAGATATACAGGAGGCTGGGGCCCAATATTTACGGCGAGGACGCGGATACTCTTGAGTCGAAAATCGGAGGTTTTCTGAAGGAGAAGGGGCTTACTGTATCCACTGCCGAGTCCTGCACAGCAGGGATGATAGGCGCGAGGCTGACAGAAACAGAGGGCAGTTCTTCCTATTATACAGGCGGCATTAACGCTTATTCAAATGAGGTAAAGACAGGAGTGCTTGGGGTTGATTCAAAAATAATGGAAAAATACGGCGCGGTGTCGGCGGAGTGCGCTGCCGCAATGGCGGAAAAGTGCGCGGTTTTGTTTAAAACAGATTACGCTGTCGCGGTTACGGGCATAGCCGGGCCCGGCGGAGGAAGCACTGACAAGCCCGTAGGGCTTGTTTACATAGGCATAAGGGCAGGCGATAAGACAGAAACGCACAGGTTTTTGTTCAGCGGAGCAAGAAACGCAATAAGGCAGCGGGCTGCTGCGGCAGCACTTTTTCTTATTGTGAAGGTATTGCGCGGTTACAGGCAGGGAAAGGGCGGGATTGCAGGTGAATAAACGCATTGGCGCGGGCAAAGGCAAAGAGGCAAAGTACCGTTATACTGACGACCCGCTGAAAAACAGGCTGAAAAAGAACACGCTGACAAATATGGTATTTTTTATTCTCACCCTGCCGCTCATGTTTATACTCACCCCTTTGATACTTAAGTTTACGGGAAAGGAAGCCTACGGAATATGGGTGCTGGCGGGAAGCATCCTTGTCTTCATAGAGTTATTCGCCGGACTGCAGACTCCGGCGGCATTATCAATCCTTGTCCCGTCGTATAACCCGAAGAGGCAGGCAGCGGAGATAAACCGGCTGGTTAATACCATGTTTTTCTTTTATGCCGCGACAGGCGCGCTTACTGCCTTGATTTTCTTTGCGGGAAAGGGAGTATTGCTGGATTTGTTTTTTAAGGTCAGCGCGGAGATGGCGGAAACCGCGGCTTTTGTCCTCAGTTTCAGCGTGTACGCGTTTCTTATAAATTTTGTTATGCTGGGTTTTGCTTATCTTATGGGCGCGTTTTCAATATTCTACATCTCAAATACAATCCGTATTGTATCGTCGTTTTCGCGGGCAGCGCTGATTGTCGGAGCGCTTTACGCGGGTTTTGGCATCAAGGGTGTCGTGGTTTCGCAGATGGCCGTTCTGATCCTGGAGACAGCGGCAATAATTTTCTACACAAAAAAAGTATTCAGGCCGCTTGACATAGGGTTCAAATACTTCAGCTTCGTAAAGCTGAGGGAAATGATATCTCTCGGATGCAGGCTGTTTTTCTCAAGGGCAGCGGGGCTTATAAGCGCCAATATAGACAAGCTTATGATAGGTTATTTTATCAATCCCGTAACCGCTGCATATTATCACATAGGAGCTTCGGTCTCCAAATATGTATCAAATATACCGGAGATACTCGGGCTTTATTCAATACTGCCGGCCTCTGCTGAGCTGCATTCAAAAAACCAGCGTGAAAAACTGATTATGCTTTACAACCGGGCAAATAAATACCTCTTTTTTCTCGCTGTTTTTATCACGGGCGGTATTGCGGTGCTTGGGGAAGAATTTGTCTCTTTGTGGCTTGGCCCCGGCTATGAAAAGGTATTTATTGTCATGCTTGTGCTTGCGGCCGGATATACCTTTGGGCTGCTTGGTTACATACCGATGAACATGCTGAACGGGATAAAAAGGGTAAATGAGGTCATGTATGTCTCAATCGGGGCGTCCGCGCTCAATATTTTGTTAAGCGTTGTCCTGATATGGTTATACGGGCTTAACGGCGCGCTTGTTTCCGCTGTTATCTCAATAGTCCTTTATTCTCTGGCCCTTTATTTTCTTTTCAGCGGGATATTTAAATGCCGCATAAATATTCTTGACGCGCTGATAAAACCGGCGCTGGCAGCGTGCGCTGCCGGAGGGGCAGTGCTGATTGTGAACCGGTTTCCGGGAATGCACGAGGGGTGGCTGGTTTTCTTCAGCAAGGCGGCTGCGTACACCGTTTCTTACGGGCTGGTTTCGGTTTTTGTGCTCGCGCAGTTTGACAGCTATGATATTGAGCAGATTAAGGAAATTTTCCGCAAAAAACGCGGGTGAAACGGTTTTTTGCGGGGAAGCAAAAAAAAGGGAGCCTTGTATGAGTGTAAAACCGGAAGAGCGCATAATGGCAGAGGCGGTTAAAGAGGCAAAAAAGGCGTTTATAAAAGGCGAGGTTCCTGTGGGCGCGGTTGTCGTCAGGAAGAGAACAATAATAGCAAGGGCGCATAACCTTATCAAGGCAAAAAAAGACCCGTCCGCGCACGCGGAGATGCTTGCCGTAAAAAAGGCAGCTGCCGCGCTTAAAAACGAGCGGCTTACGGGGTGCGATATTTATACTACGCTTGAGCCTTGCGTGATGTGCGCGGGAGCCATGCTTCTGGCACGGATAGAGAAGCTGTTTTTCGGCGCGGCTGAACCCAAAACAGGCGCGTGCGGCAGCCTGCATGACGTCCTGGCAGAGGGAAAGAACAATCACAAAATAAAGGTTAGAGGCGGAATTCTGGAAAAAGAGTGCGCGGCGCTGATGAGGGGTTTTTTCGCGGGGAAGCGGAAGAAGAGGCGAGGCGTCGCTGTGAAAACAACAATTCCCCTGCTATGACCGGGTTTGGATTGCGCGGGTAGAGCACAACGTATGATTTAGTTTTCAGTTTCTTCCCATCTTTGCAGCCGTCTTTGTAGCCGCGAACTTCAGTTCGCGTGTCTTTGAAATTCCGTTTTCAAATTACCGCGGACTGAAGTCCGTGCTTATGTTAATATGAAACTTTCAATCAAATTATAAACTCCCTCTTCTGCACGCCACGGCCCCGCAAACCAAATCATTGCAAAATATACCTGATATCGCTTATTCGGCATCTCACAACTGACGGGTTATCCCCAATAACCGATTGTTTACGCGGTAAAATTCCTGTTGACCAATACCAAATCAGGCTATATTATATCTACATTCCCGCTCTTTTTACCATGCGGAGAGATGCCCGAGCGGTTTAAGGGGCACGCCTGGAAAGCGTGTGTGCTGAAAGGTACCGAGGGTTCGAATCCCTCTCTCTCCGCCATAAATCCGATGTGCGGATTTATGGCGCGAGAATCGAGAATCGTAAAGTAAAGAAAAAAAGGACAGAAAAGAAAAGCCCGCAATAAGGCGAGCCCTGACGGTCGAATTTCGATTATCGATTCTCGAAAATAGCGGCGGGGGTATTAAACTCCGCATTGACAGCACGCTGAACTAATAGAGTTTGCGGTGGGGTGGCAGAGTGGTTAAACGCGCCTGACTCGAAATCAGGAATGGTCGCAAGGCCATCGGGGGTTCGAATCCTCTCCCCACCGCCATAAATCCGGTGTGCGGATTTATGGCGCGAGAAAATGACTGCAAGACAGCTATAGTTCAGTATTCGTTTGTATGCTATAATCAGGGTATTATTTGATTGCAGTTAGCGTGCGCCCGTAGCTCAGTGGATAGAGCACTTGACTACGAATCAAGGTGTCGCAGGTTCGACTCCTGCCGGGCGCGCCAGAATTTCCGCTTTTGGCGGAAATCAGCGCAATAGACAATAGGTTATCCTGTGTTCTTGTTGTTCTCCGAAAGAATTTGCCTGAACTTTTCCAGGGTCTTTTCGTAACGGTCTATTATTCCCAGGTGCATATCAAACAGTTTTATCTCTTTGTGGTCGTGTATAAGGTCCCTTAAGAATTGTGAGGTGTTTTTGCCCTCGTTCCTTGCCATCTCTTCGGCAAGTTTTTTTTCGTCCCGGTTAACCCTGATAAGAATCTTCTGTTCTTTTTTCTTTTTGCCTTTTTCTCTCATCGCGGGCCACCTCAACTCTGCGGTTTTTTGTTCCTTTTGAATCATAATCTAAATAAATATTAGCACAAGATACAAATAAAGTCAAGTATTTTGTTAGGTTTGTTTCGGACAATGTAAATGTTTTTTTTGTTAAGACAAATGGATTTCCTGCCGGGCGAGAGTGGTGGAGCAGAGCGGGATCGAACCGCCGGCCTTGTCGTTGCGAACGACACGCTCTCCCAGCTGAGCTACTGCCCCACGTAATTGAGCCAAGTGCCGGGAAAATAAAAAGCCAATTAATTATTTTTGGTATTTTATACGAGAGGGGGATTAAAAGCAAGAGGATTTTTCAGTTTTCCGTTCCCTGAAAGCGCCGTGTTTTTCGAGGTTGCACTTGCAAATTCCAAATTGTAAATTGTCTTTACTTGAGGTGGGCCGGGGCAGGCAGCGGAGAAATTTCGCCGATTTACATCGGCGGTGAGCCTGTTCAGATGGAGACTCGTGACTGTGCGCGGTTAGGCTTGCGCGGGTTTTAGGGCGGCTTGA